>JACPSL010000018.1 GCA_016193285.1 Candidatus Melainabacteria bacterium | reverse complement strand
TAAAATTAAGTCCTTTCAACTTAACTTGGCCGTTATTTCACTTAAATCTGTTCCATGAGTTGAATATTTATTTATGTATTTTAACTCTTAATTGCTGACTATTTTAAATAATTGACCTTTTACTCACCGTAAGTCCTATATTTTTAAAAAGTTGAAAACGATGGAGGCTGGGAAATAAAATTCTGCAAAGCCTTCTTACAAAGCCGTCAGAATATCTGTTCCTTTACTAACCCCTAAAATATGAGCCCCTTCTTCTAAGAGTTGAATTGCTTCTTCACGAGTTCTAATTCCACCTGAAGCTTTAATTCTAATTTTATCTTCACCGTATTGACTTAACTCATCTAATGTGTTTTTAATTAGATTTACAACACTAATATTTGAGACTTTGTCTCCTGCAAAACCAGTCTTTGTCTTAATAACAAGCTTAGCATTTTCTTCATTTGCAATTTTACTTATTACTTGAATAGCTGTCCTGATTTGTTTTTCACTTAAGAGATCTACTTCTAAAATAATTTTTAAAGTTTTACCTTCCATTACTTTAGTAACTGCTTTTAAATCTTTTTTAAAATCTCTGATATTTCCTTCTTTTAAAAATTGATAATTTGCAACAATATCAATTTCATCAGCCCCAAGTTTTAAAATCTCTTTTACGTCTTTAACTCTGCTTTTAGTTAAGCCCTTACCATGAGGAAAGTCACAGACTGAAATTGTTAGGATAGAGTAATTTTCTAATAAATTTTTAACAAACTTTATGTTGCATGGATGAACTACTACTCCTCTAAAATTAAATTTCATTGCATCTGAAACAACTTTTCTTATTTCTTCTTGTGAAACTACTTCAGGATATAAAATACTTTGATCAAAAGTTTTTGCTAAATCTTTACTCATTATTTACTTTGTCTCAACAGGTTCTGTATCTTCACTAACTTTACTTTCTTCTTCTGTATGTTTTGTTACTGAAGCAACATAGTCTTCCTCATCTAGCTTTTGTAATCTTACTCCTGTTGCCATTCTACTTTGACAACTTATGTCTGAAACCTTTGCACGTAATACTACTCCATGAGCTGATGCAATAATAACTTCATCTGTTTCTTTGACAACATCTAATGAAGCTAAATGACTTGATTCAGATTTGAACTTAGTTCCTATTAGTCCTACTCCTGCTCTATTTTGAGTTCTAAATTCTTCTAGTTCAACTCTTTTCCCAAAACCATCTGTAGTAACTAATAATACTTGATCTTTTGAATCTGCAGCAAATGTATCAAAGCCAACTACATAATCACCTTCACGTAAATTAATTGCTCTAACAC
The DNA here is from genome assembly GCA_016193285.1 of Candidatus Melainabacteria bacterium. Classification (NCBI taxonomy): domain Bacteria; kingdom Bacillati; phylum Candidatus Melainabacteria; species Candidatus Melainabacteria bacterium. Next base: position 162,576 of record JACPSL010000018.1, on the reverse strand, counting down.
CTCTTGCTGTTCTACCTAAAGGCCTTAAGTCTTCTTCATTAAACCTTAAAACCATTCCATCATAAGTACCAATAATAATATGATCTTTCCCATAACTTCTTCTAACCCATCCTAATTGATCACCTTCATCAAGGTTCATAGCTACAATTCCAGATCTTCTAACACTTTCAAAATTGTCCATTGAAATCTTTTTTACTATGCCTTGTTTTGTTAACATTACAAAGTAATTATCTTGCTTGAATTCACTTGGTGCATATATTGCTGTAACTTTATCTTCTTGGCTAATTGAAATTAAGTTATACATTGCTTGACCTTTATGTTGCATACTGCCTTCAACAACATCATAAACTTTCGAGCTGAAGACAGATCCTCCTTGAGTAAAGAAAAGCAGAGTATCATGCATGTTTGCTATAAGAAAATGTTCAACTGCATCTTCTTCCCTGGTCTTAATTCCACCCTTGCCTCTTGTTGCTCTGTTTTGTCTTTCAAATTTAGTTAAAGGAATTCTTTTTATATAACCTCTCTCAGTAAGAAAAACAACCATTCTTTCATTTGGAATTAAATCTTCTTCTTTAAATTCCTCTGCAGCAGCTACAATTTTTGTACGTCTTGGATTAGCATATTTTTTCTTTATTTCTGTTAATTCTTGTTTAGCTATATCTAAAATTAATTGTCTTTGAGAAAGAATTTTCTTTAACTCTTTAATTCTTTTGTTAAGTTCTTTATTTTCTTTTTCAATTTTTTCTCTTTCTAATCCAGTTAGTCTTCTTAATTGCATTTCAAGAATAGCACTTGCTTGCAAGTCATCTAAACTAAACTTTTTAATTAAAGCTTCTTTTGCTTTATCTGTATCTTCTGCACCTCTAACTAGTTTTATGATTGCATCTATATTTTCAAGAGCAATTAAAAGTCCTTCTAAAATATGTACTCTTGCTTCTGCTTTTCCTAATTCAAACTTACATTTTCTAGTTATAACTTCAACACGATGCTCAACAAACTCGTTTAATAATTCTTTTAAACTTAAAGTTTTTGGTTGCTTACCTATTAAGGCTAAAGTATTAACTGAGAACGTTTCCTGAATTTGAGTATGCTTATATAAATTATTTAAAACAACATCAGGTTTTGCATCTCTTTTAAGCTTTACAACTACTCGAAGTCCGTCTCTTCCAGACTCATCATTTAAATCAGCAATCCCTGTTATTTTTTCATCTTTTACAAGATCAGCTATTTTATTTATAAGCACCTCAGGGCCAACTAAATACGGCAGCTCAGTAACCACAATCCCTGTTACCATGCCTCTTCCAGAGCTACTTGGTACTTCTTCTATAGAAACATGACCACGAACAGCAATTGATCCTCTACCAGTTTCATATGCTTCTTTAATTCCTGAGACACCCATTATCTGTCCACCAGAAGGGAAATCAGGTCCTTTAATATATTGCATTAAGCCTTCAGTGTTTATATCAGAATTATCAATTAATGCAATAACGCCATCTATAACTTCTCCTAAATTATGAGGAGGAATATTTGTAGCCATTCCAACTGCAATTCCACTGGATCCATTTAGCAACAAAGTAGGTACTTTTGAAGGAAGGATTACTGGTTCTTTTAAGCTGCCATCAAAGTTATCAACAAAGTCAACTGTTTCAAAATCGATATCAGAAAGAATTTCAATTGACAAACCAGTTAACCTTGCTTCTGTATATCTCATGGCCGCTGGTCCATCATCTAAAGAGCCAAAATTTCCATGGCCATCAATTAATGGATATCTTGAACTAAAAGGTTGTGCGAGTCTAACTAATGCTTCGTAAACCGCTGTATCACCATGAGGGTGATATTTACCAAGAACTTCTCCAACTATACGAGCACACTTTTTATAAGGTTTATCAGGTGTTAAACCAAGCTCATTCATTGCAAATAAGATTCGCCTGTGAACTGGTTTTAAACCATCTCTAGCATCAGGAAGTGCTCTACTAACAATTACACTCATGGCATAGTCTATAAAACTACGTCTCATTTCATCTTTAATATCTACTTCTACAAGCTTCCCAACATTTGGTTGTGGAGTATCTTTAGCCTTAGCCATAAGCTACTATTTTAGCGTATTTTAGGTGTAATGACAAGCGTATCTTTAGACGAAAATTGATATAATCTCACACGCAATGAATCTCTCTAAATATCTCCATGGCCCACAAGAAGACTTGCCAAAAACCTTAGCTTCAAGGATTTCATTTATTCGAAATGCAAGGAGAATTCACATACAAGAATTAGCACATCAAGCAAGAGTGTCAATAAAATTACTTGAAGATATAGAAGCTGGAATTGAAACATGGTTGCCTACTGCAATAAGGCAAAGAATTGCAAGAGTACTTAGAGTCGATCCAAATATTTTAAAAGAAGTAGAGACACATAGCCATGTGTCTTTCACTGGAGACATTTTAAAAGATCCTCCACGTGAGTTAGTTGAAAGAATTCAAGAAGAAATTTTATCTAATAAAAAAGATATTAAATGCCCTGTTTGCCAAAACCCTTTAAAGGTCTGGATTCAAGAAGGCCTTGATTTAAATGGTTTACTGGTTAAATCTGCAAAAGGACATTGCACTTCATGTATTTTTCAAATCAAATCCTGATAACTATTTATTATCATTTTAATGACTTAACAAAACTTTAATATGAAGTCCATTATTTTAAGAGTTAAGTAACAGAAATGAAAAACAGATGTAAAATTTTATCAAATTGGAACTTTGTAGTAATAAGGTAATAAAAATATGTCAGAAAAATATGCTTCAAAATTTGTAACTGTTGCAATAATATTTTCTATTACTGCTTACATCCTATTTATAAACTACTTAGTACCAAATGGCCATTGGTACATAAAGTAATGATTAGCTTTAATGGAGAAATTAGCAAGCTTGAGAAAACAACATTGCCTGTAATTGTTTTTCTTGTTTTACTTTTAACTCTTGGATTTTTTTTACAGTTTAATATCTTTTATCCAGTCTTTCAACTCTGGTAACATCTTTTTATTTGTCATGTGAATAGTAACTGGTGTTATTGAAATCTGATTGTTTTTTACTGCAAAGACATCAGTTCCTGGAAGTTCATTTTCTTCAATTGCTTCTCCGGCAAGCCAGTAATAAGTTCTTCCTCTAGGATCAACTCTTTTTACAAAATAATCATTGTAAGGTCTTACTCCTAATTCTGTTATTTCAATACCTGCTATTTCTGAAAGTGGCAAAGGCGGTATGTTTACATTTAACAAAGTTCGTTCAGGGAATTTTATTTCTTTTATTTTTTTAAGTAACTCAACTATAAACTTTACGCTAGGAGTAAAATCTTGTGGTTTATGTTCAGCTAAACTAATAGCAATGCTAGGAATATTGTAAATAGCACCTTCCATTGCTGCACTAACTGTTCCTGAATAAAGTACATCTGAGCCCATATTTGGACCATGATTAATACCTGATAAAACTACTCCAGGTGGATCTTTTAAAATTGCTCCGATTGCAATTTTTACACAATCGCTAGGAGTTCCATCTGTTGAATATGCAGCTTTTACTCCTACTAGATGACTTTCTTCATCTAATCTAAGTGGTCTATGTAAAGTTAGTGAATGACCTGTTGCACTTCTTTCGCGATCAGGTGCAACTACATACACCTCATTACTTTGAACAAGACCTTCAGCAAGAGCTTTAATACCACTAGAATGAATTCCATCATCATTAGAAATTAAGATTTGCATGATCTGATTATATCTCTAAGTTATAATGGTAATCATGCAGATAACTAAAACAAAACCACTCTACTCTGGTAAAGCTAAAGATATCTTTGAAACTGAAGAGGGAGATATTTTACTGGCCTACTTTAGAGATAGTGCTACTGCATTCAATGCTAGGAAAAAAGGTGAAATTCAAAATAAAGGCAAAGTTAATGCAACAATTTCAGCTTTCTTATTTGAACTATTAGAACAAAATGGGATTAAGACTCATTTTATAAAACAAATTTCAGACAATGAACTTCTAGTAAAAAAAGTAAAAATTATTCCACTTGAAGTTATTGTTAGAAATATTGCTGCAGGAAGTCTTTGTAAAAGATTAGGAATAAAAGAAGGAAAAATACTAAAAGAACCAATACTTGAGTTTAATTATAAAAATGATGAGTTAGGAGATCCTCTTCTTACAAGATCTTATATTAAAAACGCACTTGAAATTACAGAAGATACAATGCTTGACTTGATAACTGATATTTCACTAAAAGCAAATGAAGTATTTAAAGACTTTTTCTTAAAAATTGGAATAAAAGTCGTAGATTTTAAGTTAGAGTTTGGACTAGATAAAACTGGTAATTTACTTTTAGCAGATGAACTTTCACCAGATAATTTTAGATTTTGGGATAGTAAGACAAATGAAAAACTAGATAAAGATCGCTTCAGACATGACTTGGGTAATGTTGAAGAAGCTTACCAGGAAATGTTAAAGAGAGTAAGAGAAGGAATAGAGACCAGAGACCAGAGACCAGAGACCAGAGACCAGAATTCACAGTTCTACTCTATAAAAGTTCAAGTTCTTCCTAAAGCCGATATTCTTGATCCACAAGGACAAGCTGTAGAAAAGGCATTGAGTTCACTTGGATATAAAGATGTAAAAGATTTAAAAATTGGGAAAGAAATTGTATTTAGAATAAACGCGGATTCCAAGGAAAAAGCAAAATCCCAAGTTATTGAAATGTGTGAGAGACTTTTAGCAAATCCTGTGATTGAAGATTATGTAATTGAAATACAATGACATACCTTAGCGGCAAAAAAAATGTTGGAATAATAGTCAATGATTGCTCTTTAAGTCCTTCTGGAACAAATTTCTTAAAAGATTTTAAATCTAAGCTGTGGATATGCCAGTCATTATGTTTTTGTATTTTGGGAAACAACTTGTCATAGATTTTAAATGAGTCAATAATTTCTTTTAAATTATTTATCAAAGGTTCATTTGGAATGGATACAATTATTAATCCATCCTTCTTAAGGACTCGACTTAATTCTCTTAAAACAATCTTTGGATCAATTACATGTTCTAAAACCTCAGTACAGACAATGTAATCAACTGAATTGTTTTCAAATGGCAAATCCTCAGCAAATCCTTTAAGAAGCCTTGCTTTATTACCTATTCTCTTGTGTGTTTTCTGCCTCCACTCATCCAATGGTTCTATTCCAATTAAATTAGTTGTTTTAATTTTTCTTAGAATTTCTTCAAGAACCTGGCCAGTTCCACAGCCAACTTCAACAATGACTGGATCTATATGATTATTTTCTTGCATATGTTTTTTAATTAAACTACTTATAGTTGTTAATCTCATTTTTTCAATCCACAATATAACTGGATGTGAGTGCTCATAATAAAATTCCTGGTCAAAGCTCTTAGACATTTCTTCATTCCATACAATAAAGTCCTTATTAGGCTTTTGATCTTTTAATTTAAATTGTGTGTTTATAGACATAATAAATCTTTTATTACTTTCTAGACTTTCTTTTTAAAATCAACTTTTCAGATTGAAGTTTTGGTAAGTTTTCATAGCCTTCAGTTTCTTCACTTTTTACTTTAACTTCTTTTCCAATCATTGTAATAATTCTTCCTGTAACTGTTTTATTTATACTTTCTGAAAGACTTCTTGTAAGTTCTTCTGCACTATCAGCAGCAAAATATCTTCCACTAGTGTTTAATGCAATACACTTAAGTTGCTGCCTCGCTGCCCAATCATCTTTTATGCCAAAGCCTACAACATCGATTTTCAAGTCAATATTTGAGGCTTTTAAAGTATGTGCTAATTGACAAGGGTCTCCACCACAGGTTTCTAAGCCATCACTAATTAGAATGATTGACCTCTCACCCTGATAAGGTGAAAGATCCTGAACTGCTTGTGAAAGAGAATAAGTTATTGGTGTAAAACCTCTTGGTAAGATTTGATAAATTTCAGAAATAATTAGTCTTCTATTTTCTACACCAGGTAAAACAAGTAATCTTGAATCGTTGCAATCAATGCTAGGATTTCCTGTGGCTATACTTAAACCATAAACCCTAAGTCCAATGTTTACATCTGAATCAGCATTTGAAATAACATTTTCTAAAACTCTTTTTGCAATATGGATTTTTGTTTCACCACGAATTTTTTCTTCCATACTTCCTGATGCATCAAACACAATTAAAATTGTTCTTTTATTTACAGAATATGGATTTTCATTATTTTCTTTGTTGCTAAGAAATGGATTTTCATTTCCTGCAAAAACAACTAAAGTGTTTAAAACAAAAATTAATAAAAACAAAAATAATTTATTTCTTATCATCAAAAACTGAATATTTTGCTTCTTCTTCATCACCAGTAAACTCACCAGACTTTCTACCCCAAATATATAATGCTAAAGCAACAATAGCAAATATAATGCATATTGCAAAAGCACCATAATATGCTGCTCCTAGCCCAGCCTGATTTAATATACAATTTGGGCACATGAGAGTAAGTTATGGATATCTTTTGCAAAGTAACTAATTATAATATCTGCTCCTGCACGTTTAATGCTAGTAAGCATTTCAAGAATTGCATTTTTTTCATCAATCCATCCATTTTGTGCTGCAGCTTTTATCATTGCATATTCTCCAGAGACATTATATGCAGCAATTGGGAGATTAGTTCTTTCTTTTACCGCTGAAATAATATCTAAATATGCAAGTGCTGGTTTTACCATTATTATGTCAGCACCTTCTTTTTCATCCAATATAGCTTCACGAATAGCTTCGCGCTTATTTGTAGGATTCATTTGATATGATTTTCTATCACCAAATTGTGGTGCTGATTTAACAGCTTCTCTAAACGGCCCATAAAAGGCACTTGCATATTTTATTGCATAACTCATAACTAGTACATCTTGAAAACCATTTTCGTCCAGTGCTTTTCTAACTGTTCCAACCATTCCATCCACCATTCCAGAAGGTGCAATTATATCTGCACCACTAGCTGCTTGTGAAATAGCAGTCTTTTCTAAAATTTCTAATGTAAGATCATTTGAAATTGTTATATTCTGTAGAGACGTGGTTAACCGCGTCTCTACAACTCCACAATGTCCATGCTCCATATATTCACAAAGACAAGTATCATTTACAAGTAAGATTTCTGGAAAGTGTTCTTTAATTTTTTTATTTGCCTTTTGGACTACTCCATTTTCATTCCAAGCAGATGAAGCTTGGTTATCTTTATTTCTTGGTATGCCAAAAATAATTATTGATTTAATTTTATTTTCTAAAAGTTCTTCTACATATTTCAAGGTTCTGTCTACAGAAAATTGATAAATCCCCGGCATAGAATTTATTTTAATTTCAGGCTCATTGCCTTCATGAATAAAGACTGGGGCTATGAATTGTACTGGAGATAAAATTGTCTCCTGAACAAGGTTTCTAATTACCTCACTTTTACGCAGTCGTCTTGGTCTTGATTTTAGAATTTGATCTTGCATAATATTTTTCCATTGAATTAATTAAACCATCTTCTGTAAAAGGATCTGCAATAATATCAACTTTACCAAATAATTGTTTGACTGTATCTGAGGTTTTATCCCCAATTGTTGCTGTTAGAGACGCGATTAATCGTATCTCTACATCATATTTTTCAATTAATTTTGCAAAATGTCTTGCTGTACTTGAACTAAAAAAAGTAATAACGTCTATCCCTTCTTTAATTTGATTTATTATTTCTTGGTCTAACTCATTTACAAAATTTGCCTCGTAAATTGGCCAATGGGTTATCTGTAGAGACGTTGCACGCAACGTCTCTACCTGCGTTGGATGTAAAATCTTTTTATCTTTTAAATTTATTCTTTCTGATAATTCATTAATTAAATCATCAAATGAAAACCTCTTTGGTACAAAGTCTGGCTTAATATTATGTTTCTCTAATTCTAATTTTGTTTTATAACCAACAGCAGCTATTTCATTATTTGCAAGAACTCTAGAATCAAAATAATTCTTATTTAAAATTTCAAAAAAATACCTTACTGCATTTTGACTTGTAAAAAATATCCAATTAAACTTTGACAAATTATTTATAATATTTTTGTTGTAAATTTCTTTCTCAACAATTTCATAACTAACAATAGGACAATTAATTGGCTTTGTGCCCATATCAAGTAGTTTGGAAACAAAAGAAAAAGATTGCTCTTTTGATCTTGTAATTAAAATCTTTTTCCCAAACAATGTTTTTGTCTCAAACCAGTCTAATATACTTTTATAATTAACTACCTTACCAATTATAATCACTGAAGGGGCTTTAACCTCATACCTTTTTATGTTATAAGAAACATCTTGCAAAGTAGTAAGAACTGATTTTTGCTTATTTGTCGTACCCCAATAAATTATTGCAACAGGAGTATCTTTAGAACGTCCTAAAGAAACTAGTTTTTCAGCTATCTTAGGCAGATTCTTAACCCCCATTAAAAGTACAAGAGTATTGTTAACAACTTCAAAGTCTTTCCAGTTAATTGAATTATTTAAATCAAATGGATCTTCATGAGCAGATATGACAGTAAAAGAGCTACTACAATCCCTATGAGTTAAAGGTATTCCACTATAAGCAGGAACAGCAGAAATACTAGACACTCCTGGAATAAATTCAAAATTTATATTGTTTTTCTTTAAGAACAATGCTTCTTCGCCACCACGACCAAAAACGTTTGGATCGCCACCTTTTAAACGGCAAATAATTTTGTAATCCTTAGATAGCTCAAGTAAAAGATTATTTATTTTTTCTTGATTAACTGACTCTTCTTGCTTATAACCAACCTTGCCTACGTAAACAATTTTTACACCCTTATTTAAAAACAAGGCAAGTTCTAAGATTTCTTTTGAAACTAAGTTATCATAAGCAATAACATCTGCTCTTTCAATAATTTCTTTAGCCTTTAATGTTAGTAAGCCAGGATCCCCGGGACCTGCACCTGTAATGTATACAATAGAATTGTTTTGTTTTCCATGTTCCATATAACTACAATATCACACCCTTACAATCTCTTGAAGAATTTCTTTTCCACCTAATTGCAGTAACCTTTCTGCTAATTCTTTCCCAAGTCTATAACAACCCTCTATATTTTGTTCTCTTAGTTCTAGTCTATAGTCTATGGTCTCTAGTCTATGGTCTTTGACTATTTTTTTTCCATCCAGACTTGCAATCATTCCATATAAAGTAATTTTATTATTTGCAATTTCTGAATAAGCGCCAATCGGTACTTGACAACCACCTTGCAAGGTTTCTAAAAATGCTCGCTCTACAATTGAACTTAAATATGTTTCTTGATCATTGAGTTTAGAAATTAGTTCTTCTACTACTCTTTCTTCTCTGATTTCAATTGCTAGTGCTCCTTGTCCAATAGCAGGCAAAATTTCTTTTGGGTTAAAATGTTCAGTAATCTTGTTTTCAAAACCTAATCGTTTTACCCCGCTGTAAGCTAGGACTATTCCATCATGTTTTCCTTCTTCAAGCTTTCTAATCCTTGTATCGAGATTTCCACGAAGGTCAATGTACTCCAAATCAGGTCGCAACGCCTTTAGTTGAGCAATTCTACGAAGGCTTGAAGTACCTATTTTTGCCCAAGGGGGCAGACCCCTTAATGGGGTCAGACCCCTTGTAATCAATACATCATGTGGACTCTCTCTTTTTAATACGGCTCCTATTTTTAGTCCGCTTGGTAATTTTGTTGGCAGATCTTTTAAGCTATGCACTGCTAAATCAATTTCTTTTTTAAGAAGTGCATCTTCAATTTCTTTTGTAAAAAATCCTTTCCCACCAACTTTTGAAAGAGCAACATCAGTAATATGATCACCTTTTGTTTTTATTTCTTTTAAATTAATTTCAAGCTCTGGATAAAATCTTAATAGCTTGTCTTTTACATAATTTGCTTGCCAACAAGCAAGCTTGCTAGAGCGGGTACCAATTATTAATTTTGATTTTACAGTCACGAGTCTCTAGGTAGAAACACTAAATATCAAATAATTTTTTTACTATTTTTAACTCTATTGAACCTGTTGAATCTTTTAAATTTGTAATTGGTGTATGGAATATACTGTTAATAATATTCCTTGTAATATATTCCACTTCCTTGGCAGTAAAAGTAGACTTGCTGCTATTAAATTTCATAAGTTTTTCTGTTCTTATTTTCTCAACTTTTTCTTTTAGCTCTTTAATTAATAATTGAACACTTTGATTTGAAATCTGCTCAATAAATTTATTTTTTCCTTCTTGGATCATCTCTTCTGTCTTACTTAAATCCTTAATATTTATAGTAGTTGTTTGATTGTAAATAGTTTGCAAGCTATCAATATCATAGAGATGAACATTTGGTAGTTTCCCAAATTCAGAATCAATATTTCTCGGCATTGATATATCAAAAATAAAAAGTTCTTTATTTTGATTTTTTCTTACCTTGTTAAACTGCTCTGCAAAAATTATAAAATGAGGTGCACCTGTTGCTGCAATTACAATGTCTACATCATTCATGGTTTCATAAACATTTTCAAAAGGGACTGATCTGTCGATTTTATACTTATAGGGAAATTCTATAATCCTGTGAGGTGATTTATTCAATACAACTGTTTCTTTTGAACCACTGATTTTTAGGATGTGTTCAAGTACTAGTTTTGCCATGCGTCCTGCACCTAAAACCATCACTTGTTTTGTTTTAAGCGGCCCAGCTATCTTATTTGCTAATTCAACTGCAGCAGAGCTAATTGACTGTGAACTTTTTGAAATGTTTGTATTTTTGTGAACTTCCTTTGCAGTCTGAATAATTTTCTGGAATAAAAGTTCAAGTGTTTTATTTAATGTCTTTTCTTTTTGAGCATAAAAATAAGCTTCTTTTACTTGAGATAAAATTTGCTTTTCACCTATTACTAAACTATCTAAACCACTTGCTAGCTTAAATGCATGATTAATTACTTCAATATTAGAAATTACAGAGCTGTATTCCTTAGCAACCCTTTGTTCAATATTTAAACTAGCATTTAAAAAAATGTAGATTTCATTAATGGATTGTTCTAAATTGTCAGAGACAAAATAAATCTCGGTTCTGCTACAGGTACTAAGAATTAAAAAAGCTTTTAATGATTTATATTTTTTAGGATTTTGATAAGTTTCTTTTAAGGAACATTCTGGTATAGCAAATTTTTCTCGAATTGGAATTGGAGCTGTTTTGTGACTTACAGTAAATAAATAAAGATCTTTTAAAGCTGGGTTTTCAATCTTTTTCTTTTTAAGAGTTAAATCTTGAAATTCTTTTGTAAGAAGCATAATTCAACTTTGATTTTATCATGTCATGTCTTTGTAAATCGTCCTAATATCATACTTAAGGAGGATGCTGTTAGTTCTCTTGCAAGCTGTTCTTTTTCATCACTTGTTAGTTTTTGGGAATAATTTGTACGTTGTAAAGTAGCTAGCATTAATTCATTAGATAGATTTAAAAGCCTTTGGAAAAGGGGAGAATTTCCATCTGTAAGTTTCTTTAAGAGATTTTTAAGTTTAAATGTTTGTAATGAAGATTGAAAAAGTTTTTTACCTTCCCTGTCTTCTAATTCTTTTCCATAAGTTTCATGTCTTTGTTTTATAAGCTCATTAACATCTACTTCATCTAAAGTTTTAATATCGCCAAGTGTATGTGCAAAGTACATTATTTTTGCAGCATGTTCTAAAGACTCTAGCTTACAATAAGCATTAAAAATATCTTTTCCAACTGTAACTACTCCGTGCCTTTCTAAAATAACTGCATCATGTTTTTCAATATAAACTCCAACTAGTTCTCCCAGCTTATTTGTTCCAGGCTCTCTATAAGGAACAGTAGGTATTTCTCCAAGAAGGACAATTGTTTCTGGAATGACTGGTTGATTAAAATCTATACCAGCAACTGAAAAAGAAACTGTAGCAGGTGGATGAGCATGAACAACTGCTTTGATATCTGTTCTCTTCTTATATGCTTCAAGATGTAAAGATAGTTCACTAGTTAGTTCTCTACTACCATTGGAAATAATGTTTCCATTCATGTCAACAACTACAAAATCAGATACTTCAATAAGTCCTTTATGAGTATTTCTTGGAGTAACTAAAATTAATTCATTGTTAATTTTTAAAGAAAAATTACCTTCCATTCCAGAAACTAAACCTCTTTTGTAGGCCAAGTTACAAACCTTTTTAAGATCTTCTCTACATGTAGCTTCAGATAATGGTTTTGTTTCAATTGGCATATGTAATATATTACCTTATCACTCATCCCTCATCTTTTCTCAGGGTAATATTATATTGATTATGACAACTAAGACTTCAAGATTTGAGATCGTGGCTCCTTTTAAGCCAGCTGGTGATCAACCAAAGGCCATTAAAGAACTAGAAGAAGGAATTAAAAAAGGTTGTAAGTATCAAACATTACTTGGTGTAACTGGCTCTGGAAAAACTTTTACAGTTGCAAATATAATTGCAAAAGTTCAAAAGCCTGCACTTGTAATTGCTCACAATAAAACTCTTGCAGCACAACTTTGTAACGAGTTTAGAGAATTTCTTCCTAATAATGCAGTTGAGTATTTTATAAGTTACTATGACTATTATCAGCCTGAGTCATATATCCCTCAAACAGATACTTATATAGAAAAAGTTGCAAGTGTAAATGATGAGATTGACAGACTTCGCCACTCCACAACACGCTCAATATTTGAAAGAGATGACATGATAACAGTTGCATCCGTTAGCTGCATATATGGGCTTGGAACCCCAGAGCTGTATTATGATTCAGCTATAGAAATTAAAAAAGGACAAGAAATTAATCGCGAGAAATTGGTTCGTGGTTTAGTAAATATTTACTATGAAAGAAATGATATAGAATTCACACGTGGAAAATTTAAAGTACGTGGAGAAATACTTGATATTTTCCCAATATATGAAGAAGAAATTCTAAGAATAGATTTCTTTGGAGATGAGATAGAAAATCTATCGATGATTGATCCAGTTTCTGGAGAAGTAAAATCAACAATTCCTGAAATTAAAATTTATCCAGCAAAACACTATGTGGCAGATGAAGAAAGTATTGAATCAGCTTGCAAGCAAATTAATGAAGAATTAAAAGAAAGATATGAAGATTTGAAATCTCAAGGAAAGGATCTCGAAGCAGCAAGACTCTGGCAAAGAACAAAGTTTGATCTTGAAATGTTAAAAGAAGTTGGTTACTGCACAGGGATAGAAAATTACTCAAGGATTTTAGAAGGACGAGAACCAGGTCAGCCGCCAACAGTGTTAGTTGATTATTTTAATAGAAGATATGGAAAAGATGGCTGGTTATGTTTTATTGATGAATCACATGTAACAATACCTCAAATTGGAGGAATGTATCATGGTGATGCTTCCAGGAAAAATACATTAGTTGAATATGGTTTTAGATTGCCTTGTGCAAAGGATAACAGGCCATTAAAGCCTGATGAATTCTGGTCAAGGATTCCACAAACAATTTTTGTCAGTGCAACACCAGGAGATTATGAATTAAAAATAAGTGAGCAAATAGTTGAACAAATTATCAGACCAACTGGATTAGTTGATCCAGAAATTGAAATAAGACCAACTAATGGACAAATTGATGATTTAATTCATGAAATAAAAATCAGGACTTTAAAAAAAGAAAGAATACTAATTTCAACTCTTACAAAAAGAATGGCTGAAGATTTAACAGCATATCTTGCTGGCTCAAATTTAAAAGTCCGGTGGCTACATAGTGAGATTGTTGCTTTAGACAGAATAGAAATTCTAAGAGACTTAAGGTTAGGTGAATTTGATGTGTTGGTTGGTGTAAATCTTTTACGGGAAGGTTTAGACTTACCTGAAGTTTCTCTTGTATGTATTATGGATGCTGATAAAGAAGGATTTCTTAGGGCAGAGAGAGCACTTATTCAAATGATTGGAAGAGCTGCAAGGAATGCAGCAGGAAAAGTAATTTTTTATGCTGATAAAACTACAGACTCAATGAAAAAAGCAATTGATGAAACAGAACGAAGAAGAAAATTACAAACAGAGTTTAATAAAGAACATAATATTACACCAAAAACAATTGTTAAAAGTCATGCAAATCCACTACTTGAATCATTGCGCACAAACAAAGATATAGAAGAAATAGTAGCTGATGAACTTGCATATGAAAAGCTTGATCTTAAAGAACTTCCAAGAGTATTAAAAAAAGTAGAACAACAAATGAAAAACGCAGCGCTATTATTAGACTTTGAAAGAGCAGCAAAGTTACGCGACGAGTTGCACACTTTAAAAGAATTATCAAAAACAAAAACGTGATAAAATACCTCTTATGATGGATTTTTTTAGAAAGCACTCACGAATCATAGTACTCATTATGTTAATATCGTTTCTAGTGGTTTCTGTAGTTCCAGTACTCTTTATTTTTGCTTATAATAAACAATAATTTTTAATTCCATGAAGAAAACAAATCAAATCTTTTTAACTATAGTTTTATTGCTACTGATTATATTTTCAAATCTTCCAACCTATTCGAAGAGTTCAAGTAAATCAAGGGTACTTAAGGACTTAGAACAAAAAGGAGAATACTTAAGAAAAAAAATAGAAGAAACTAAGGAAAAAGAAAAAGTTGCAGTTGGCAGGCTTACAGAAATACAAAAGAAACTTTACTCTACTCAAGAAAAACTAAAAAGGAACAAGCTTCAGCTTTCTAGTACACAAAATGATCTTGAATCCACTGAGGAAAAGCTCTCAGAACTAAAGACAGATTATTCAGGTTTAAGAACTGATGCTGCAGCTAGAATTAAACAAATTTACCAAGGTCAAAGATTGAGAGTTTTAGAAACTCTGTTAAAGACACCTAATCTTACAGATTTTTTAGATTACCTGTACTATCAAAAATTACTTGTAGTACAAGACAAAAACCTTCTAGAAAGACTTGAACAACAGTCCAAGGAAATTGGAAATTATAAAGATCGTCTTGCGGTACAAAAAATTAAGTTTACAAATATTGTAACTGAAATTGAAGAACAAAAAAAACTTATTTCTAAAGAACATAAGGCTCAATCAAACATAGTAAGCAAGCTTCGGACAGAAAGAGCTGCTTATGAACAAGCAGAAAGACAATTGGAAAGAGAATCTCAGCAGCTTATTAGTGAAATAAACCAACTTATTGGGGAAAGTGATTTTTCAGGTTCATTTATAGGTGGCAGTGGTGCATTTTCTTATCCAATTATGGGCAGACTAACTTCACCATTTGGTTTAAGAAGACATCCTATTTTTAGAGTGGTTAGTTTTCACAGTGGTGTAGATCTAGCTGCACCTTTTGGAACACCAATAATGGCATCAGATAGTGGAAGAGTAATTTTTAACGGTTGGTACGGTGGTTATGGAAAAGTTGTTATTGTAGATCATGGTATGAGTTTTTCAACACTTTATGCTCACTTAAGCAGAGACAATGTTTCTAAAGGAAAAACAATAACAAAAGGAGATATAGTTGGATATGAAGGTCAAACCGGTTATTCAACTGGACCACACTTACATTTTGAAGTTAGAAAAAACGGCAGACCACAAAACCCGCTTAATTACTTAAGGTAAGAAGTTTAATTAATTTAATTAACATTTAAACTCCATATCATTGCATGTTTTTTGCTTATATGAACTTCTGTAATAGAGCCACATTCAGTTTTTAAGTACCAAAACTTATTTATTTTTGTGCCTAATAAATTTAAGACAAAAAGTCTAATTGGTCCTGAGTGAGTCGTTACAATAATATTTTTACCTAAATACTTTTTTAATACAGTCTTATAAAATTTTTTTACTCTTTTATTTAAATCAAGTACTGATTCACCTTTTGGAGTCCTGTTCTTAAAAGGATCTTTTACCCAAGAATAATAATTTTTAGGGTCTTTTTGTCTAACATCCCAAAAACTTTTCCCATCCCACGTGCCTTCTGATTTTTCCATTAAGTTTTTATCTATGATGATTCTAGAGGCAGGCGCAAGGCCTGCCCTTACAAGCTCTTGTGAGATTATATTTGCTGTATGTTTTGCTCTCTTTAAAGGGCTTGAAATAATAAAACTTATTTTTTCTTTCTTTGCAATTTTTAATAACTTGCTTGCAACTCTTCTTGCATCTTTTAAACCTTGCTTGTTTAAATCCAAGTCTAACTGGCCAAACAATAATCTAAGTTTATTTGCTTTTGTCTCCCCATGACGAACAAAGTATATTTTCGTTACACATTCTTTGTAATCAAGGATATCCATATTTTTTCTAATCGCCGGTTCGTCCCTTCGCCGGTTCGCTAGCTCGTGCTGCTAAAAAACTCATTATTAAAGCAGTAACTGGCACTGAAATTACAAGTCCAATACTTCCAGCAATAGCTGCAGTTATTTCTGAGACTACAAGCTCTAAGTTTAAAAACTTAGTAGGGTTTTTTTCATAGCTAATTAGCAAAAGCAATGGCAATGCCATTCCTGTATATGCCAAGACCAATGTATTAGTCATAGTTCCCATGATATCTTTTCCAATATTCATACCTGATGTAAATAATTTTTTAACAGTGTAATTTGGATTTGCTGTTTTAATTTCATAAATAGAACTTGAAATTGAAATTGCTACATCCATAATTGCTCCAAGACATGAGATAATCATGCCACTAGCAAGTAAACCTTTAAAATTTATTTCATACAGTTGGTTTCCCCAAAGTATCATTGCTTCAGTACTTGCAAGTCCTGAGAGTGGTGCAGTTTTAATTACAACTGTAGCAATTAACCCGCTAAAACTAACTCCAATAACAGTACCTAGAGTACTTGCTAAAGATTTTACATTAATGCCTGCTACAAGCATCATTGTAACTGCAGTTGCAAGAAATGAAACTATTACTGCAATTAAAAGAGGATTAATTCCTTTTATTACACAAGGGATTAAAAAGAATGCAATAAGTAAAATTGTTGCAGCTAACGAAAATATTGTTCTAATTCCTTTAACACCACCGACCACTATAAGCACAACTAAAAAAGCACTAAACAAATACCAGACAAAATGCTCCCGATAGTAATCAATAATGAAATAATCTTCACTGCCTGTTTCTAAGTTTTCTACTTTTGTAATTAAATATTTTCTTCCAACCTCACCAAAAATTGAGAAAGCAGGATTGTCAGGGATGATGTTAGTTGTAACTCTTTTTTTATTTTTATCAACTCCTGAAACAATTTTAAGAAGTAATTGTTGTACTCTTTGTTTGTTTCCGCCAGGAAGTTCTTCTTCATTGTCTGAAATTATTTTTATTACTTTAGCAGTGCAATATGATTCGCTAATATTTTTAGATTCTTCTTCTTTTATTTTTGGCTCTTCTTTATCTAAAGATAACTTGCTTACAGAAATCCCCAGGCTTAAAAAAGAAATAAGCATGATGAGAAGAACTAACAAATATTTTGGTTTCTTTTCCATCACTGTTGATGCAACTTTTCAGCATGATAAGAACTTCTAACTAATGGTCCGCTAAATACTTTTTTAAAACCAATTTTTAAAGCTATATCTTTTAGGTTTTCAAACTCACTTGGTTTAAGATATCTAAAAACAGGACAACTATCTTGTGTTGGTTGCATATATTGTCCAAGAGTAAGATAATCACATTTATATAAAAATAAATCCTCAATTACTTGTATAACTTCTTTTATTTCTTCACTTAAACCAAGCATCATTCCAGACTTTGTAGTTATGTTTGGATTTAGATCTTTTACATAGTTTATTAACTCTAGAGATCTTTTATAAATTGCACCAGGCCTAACTATCCGATACAATCTTGGCACTGTTTCTAAATTATGATTATAAATATCTGGAGAAGCGTCTACTACCCTTTTAATACATTCTTTGCTACCTCTAAAGTCTGGAGTTAAAACTTCAATTACTACTTTAGGGATTATCCCGCGAATTGCATAAATAGTTTTTGCAAATTGACTGGAACCTTGATCAGGTAAATCATCTCTATTTACTGAAGTTATAACAATGTGTTTTAAGTCAAGCACTTTAGCTAATAGTGCAATATTTTTGGGTTCATCTTCATTAGGCAACATGGTAGGTTTGCCTTTTAAAACACTACAAAAAGTACAACCTCTTGTACAAATATTTCCATTAATCATAAAAGTTGCTGTACCGCTTGAAAAACATTCATTTTTATTTGGACAACGAGCGCTTTGACAAACTGTATTTAAGTTAAATTCCTGAATTAAAGCATGAACTTTTCTTGACTCTTCACTTAATAAAACATTCTTCTGGAGCCATTCGGGAAGGCGGGATGATTTTTTTATTTTCGTACCAATTGACATTTTTAATAATCATATCACTCTCTAGCAATGATTTTCATGAAAAGATCTTTATCTTCTTTATTAAATAATCTTGTAACAAAAAGAAACAACAGATAACTAACATATAAAAATATGATTTGAACAAATATATTAATTTTACTAAGGAAAAACAATGTAAGAAACAAAGCCAATAAACCAGAAGTTAAAGGCTTTAAGAACAAAACAAAAATATTTTGCAAATCCCATATTGAATATTTAATGCCAGAAAACACAAGCATTAAGGCGAAAACTATTTCGCTTATGATTGTTGCTGCAGCTGCTCCATACATAAAAAACTTAGGAATTAAAATTAAATTCAAAATTACACTTAATCCACTTGTAATGCCTTGAAAATAAACCATCTTTTTATGCTTGTTCATGGCAATATAAAATAAGTTAAAAGGTGTTTCTACAAAACGTAAATAAATAAATAAACTAAACAACTTAACAAGTGGAATTGCAAGATCGTATTTCTTGCCAAAAATAAGATGAATAATTGAATCAGAAAAAAAATAAATTGATATAACAAGAGGAGTTGCAAAAATTGTCATGTATTTAAACAAGATCTTAAAAACTCTTACATTTGAAGAGTAAGTATCATTGTTATTGTTACCTAATAACCTGTACATTGTTGGTAGTAGAGCAAACTTAACTTGATTTGGTAAAAGATTTGCAATTCTTGTAAATCTTATTGCAGCACCATAAATCCCAACTGAATGTAAATCACTAAAAAACGACAATAATACTGTGCTGATTTTTGCATAAATGCCTAGAAAAAAATCACTAAAACTAAATATTACTGAGTCTTTAAAAAATTCATTTAATAGATTTAACTGTAACTTTGGTTTCAGTAGCATTACAGTATTAATTAAAGAAATAAGAAAAGTAACAAGGCTGAAAATCATAATTGCTAATGCAAGAGAAAAAACTGAGCTTTTAATTGATAAAGCACATATAATGATTATTAAATTCAAACAAGTTCTCAACACTCTAAAAAACGAGATTAATTTAAAACTTCCTAAAATTCTTCTAATGCTACTAAACAAAGTTCCATAGCTATCAAAAATCAAACTAATAATAAAAAAAGTAACTATAATTATTTCATTATTTCTATAACCAGCAATAAGTCCAAAAATTATAACTAAAAAAATTGTTGGTACTATTAAAATGCTTTTAACAAAAAGTGCATTCCCAAAACTAGCTTGAGCATTTTTAATTTCTGTAGAACCAAACTTAAGTAAGGTTTTGTTAATTCCAAAATCACTGAAAAATTGAAAAAGTCCTACAAAGGAAAAAATTGCTGAATAAAGTCCAAACTGCTCAACGCCTAGTGTTCTTGCGATAAAACCAACAGTTATTACATTTAAACCAAGTGTAGCAAAAGAACTTGAAAGCAAATAAAAGATACCAAAAGTAAGCTTTTTGGAGAGAGGTTCCTTTTTCACGCTTCCTATATTATTGTTCTTCTTCTAAATTAGCAACCAAAGTAATTTGATTTATAACAAGTTCAGACAATTCAAAATCATTCATCTTGCTAAATGCATTCCATGTCGATCTTAGCCACTTTAACTGTAGATAGTCACAGTTACCGTTCAAGCATTCAGAAATAAAATTATCAACCTTTGGGTATTTACGATAGTAATATACAGCAGCTGTAATATCAGCTGAGCATGAAAGTGATATTTTAAAGGGACTATTTCTAGAATGGTTTTTACATAAATCTATAAACCTACTTAAAATTTCAAATGAATCAATTTTTAATTCATTTTGATCTAGCTGTAAGTCATTTTCCATATCAATAATAAAAAGCAAGGCTTAATAATCTTTTGACAGTAAATTTATACTGAGTGCTAAAAAGTAGCGTAAAATAGGTAAAATGCTAGAGATTAGAAAGCCAGTAATAATAGTTGGATGCCCAAGATCTGGTACTAGCTTACTTTTTAGGATATTAAGTACTAGTAGTGAATTATGGTCTTTATATAGAGAAAGTAATGAGATTTGGGATTTATATTTTCAACTTACAAAGAAAGAATTGCAAGATGATATCTTAAGTGAAAACGACTTAAATAACAAGTCCAAGAATTTTATTTTAAATGAGTTTCATAAAAAATCTTTAAATAATTATTATCTTGGATATTTTAACAGGGAATTTATACTAAAAAATAATTTCTTTAGAGGATTAAGCAAGCTTATAATTCCTTCAAATCTTTTATACAAAAATCTTCTTCTAAGAAAATACAGACTAGTTGAAAAGACACCTAAGAATTGTTATCGGATACCATTTGTAAATAAGTTATTTAAAGATTGCTTATTCATTTTTCTTAAACGTGATGGCAGGTCAAACATAAGTTCTTTAATTGAAGGATGGAAAATCCCAAACAAGTATCTAAGGACAGAAAATCTTCAAGTATCATTAAACATAAAAGGTTACAATGACACTGTCTGGAAGTTTGTTCTACCTCCAGGCTGGAAAAATTATACAAACAAACCTTTAGAAGAAGTTTGTGCATTTCAATGGATAAGCTCAAACAAAGCTGCCCTTGAGGGTTTACAAGCCATTGAAAATCAAAGAAAATATTTTATTTCTTATGAAGAACTTTCTTGTAACACTTATGAGATAGTTAAAAAAGTTTGTGACTTTATTGATATTCCATTTACAAAAAGACTAAGAGATCTGTCCAAGACTCCTCCAATAGTAAATGCAAACTCAAAGCCAGATAAAGATAAATGGAAAAAAAATATAGATCTTATAAAAAATACTTATCCAGTAATTGAACCAATGATGAAAGAGCTAGGATATAGGATTGATTACTGTTAAAAGGTTTTTCTGCCTTAGAAACTCAAAAAGTAATATTCCAAAAGCTACAGACACATTTAATGAATCAACTTTATTACTTGTAGGGACTCTTATAAGAAAATCACAGTTCTTTTTTATTAAATTACTTAAGCCTTCATGCTCATTGCCAACTAAGATGGCGATTTGATCTGGCAGGTCTACTTTATAAATTGATTCAGCATTTTTTGTAACATCTGTTCCTACTATCCAAAATCCTTTTTCTTTTAGCTCTTTAATAACATTTATACAATTTGTAGCCCTTGCAAAATTTGCTTGAAACAAAACACCTGCACTTGTCTTAATAACTGTCGAACTTATACCAACACTTTTTCTGCCTGTAAGTATTATTCCTTTCCCACCACCAGCTACAAAAGTTCTAATCATTGCACCTAAATTATGAGGATCTTCAATTTCATGAGCAATTAAAATTATTTTTGGTGTAGAGACGCTCCGGTGGAGCGTCTCTACAGACAAATAATTAATTGGAGAAATGCTTAGAACAATCCCTTGATGATTTTGGTTAATTGTTAAATTGTTTAATCTAGATTCTGGAACAAAATTAATAGGAATTTTTTTATCTTTTGCAAAAGAAATAATTAATTGTTTAAATTTTTTATCCTGAAAACCATTGCTTAGCCAAATTTTATTTATTTGTGTAGAGGCGCTTTGCTGGAGCATTTCTAGAACAGGCTTTCTGCCATAAACTAATTCTTTTTCAAATTCATGTAACATTTATGGCCCTTTTTCTTCTTCTTCATTATCTTTTATTTCTTCTTGTGGAACAGGTGGTTCAACTTCTTGTTTAGTCTCATCAATTATTTCTCCTTTTTCTTCGTTTTCTTCGTTTTCTTCGTCTCCATTATTTAGAATTGTTTCCTTATCTTCGACAAATTTATTTTTATTATTAAAAATTTGATTATAAAAAAGTCTAGCAAAAGGCCTAAACCTTTTTGCACCAAGTGGAACAGGAGCATATTCGTTTGGTTCAGTTCCAGGGAAAAAGCGTTTTTTAATTGGATGAAATGTATATGGAGTAGCTAAAAGTCCTGTTAGTGGATCAACAAGTAATTCTTTCATTCTAGGTTCATGAGGAAACTTTCCTGGTGAAATATCTTTATCTGCATAATATCCCTCACAAAATCTTTTCCATACTCTTGCAACAATTGCTCCTCCTGTTACTCCTTTGCCATGAATTTCTTTATTTAAATCATTGCCGCCCCATATTGCTACTGAAAGATCAGGTGTAAAGCCAATAAACCAAACATCTCTTGACTTGTCTGATGTGCCTGTTTTACCAGCAACAGGCCTGTCACTAAGACGAGCTAAAGTACCTGTCCCTCTTTTTACTACATCTTCTAAAACGCTAACTAATATTGCTGTTGCGTCAGCTGATACTGCTCTTTGAGGCACTGGCACATTTTTTTCAATAATTCTTTTCTTAGGATCTTCTATGCTTCTAATTAAGATTGGTTTTATATAAACTCCACCTCTTGCAAAAGTAGCATAACTACTGGCAGCTTCTAAAGGTGTAATTGCATCACTGCCAAGTGATAATGATAAGTGTGGTTCTAAAGTTGATTCAATTCCACATGCTTTAGCTGTTTCAATAATTCTTTCAATTCCAATTTGTTTTGCAACTTTAACTGCTGGAAGGTTTCTAGAAAAAGTTATTGCTTCTCTTACCGTTATAGTGCCCCAGTATTTTTCATCAAAGTTTTTTGGGGCCCAGATCATATCTACTCCATCTTCTATTTCAATCTTTGAATCTTTAATTTTAGTATCTAGATCTACTAAACCAAGTTCAAATGCAGTTAAATAAGTAAATGGTTTAAATGCTGAACCAATTGTATGAGGGTTTGTTGCTCTGTTCCATTGGTTTTTCCAGAAATCTCCAACTCCTCCAACAAGAGCTCTTACCTGTCCACTTTTTACATCTATTGCAGCAAGTGCATATTGATTTACTCCATATGGGGCATTTTTAATTTCTTCATTTAAAATTTTTTCTGCTTTAGTTTGTGCTTCTGGATCTAAACCTGTGTAAACTTTATATCCTTTTTCTCTTAACTCCTCTATGTTAAATCTTTTTTTTAATTCTTCCAGGACATATGAAAAATAATATGGATAAAGTTCAAATTGTCCTGGTGAAGAACTAAAATTAAGTTTTTCTTTCAGAGCCAAGTTATATTGCTTTTTATTTATATAGCCAAACTCTAACATTTTTAAAAGAACAAGATTTTTTCTTTCTTTTGCTAATTTAAGATCGGATGATAACTGACTTGGTGCTTGAAGAAGTCCTGCAAGATATGCTGATTCACCTAGTGTTAGATTTGTTGAGCTTTTATTAAAGTATCTTTGTGCAGCTCTTTGTATTCCATAAGCACGATTTCCCCAATAAACCTGATTTAAATAAAGTTCTAGTATTTTATCTTTATTGACTTTTCTTTCTAGTTCAAGTGCAAGTAAAATCTCTTTTATTTTTCTTGTGAAAGTTCTGCCTCTTTCTTTTTCAGGGATTAAAAGATTTTTAACAAGCTGCTGAGTAATTGTGCTGCCACCTTCAACTATTTTTCCAGCTTGAAGGTTTGCAAAAAATGCCCTAACTATTGCTACAAGATCTACACCTCCATGTTCATAAAAACTTTTATCTTCAATAGCTAGAACAGCTCGTTTTAAATAAGGAGAAATCTCACTTAAAGGAACAACTTGCCTGTCTTCAGTGCCTTGTAAAAAGCCAACAAATTTATTTCTATAGTCATACAGTTCAATTGAGCTTATCGGTTCATATTCAGTTATGTTACTAACATTTGGAAGACCTAAAAACTTATTTACTGAAGAAAGAGCTATATAACTTCCGAGTACTAAACCAAAGATAAAAGTTAAAACTAAAACATATCGGCTCATAATAAAAATTTAAAAGCCAGCAGCTTAAGCTAGTACTGGCTTTCGTATTCTACCATTTAATGTTTAAACAAATCGAACTTTAATTTTCAGCTTGAAAATGCTTTTGAAGCACCTTCAGCAGTCCACTCAACAGAATCAGGTATGCCTTCAAATGCAGAATGTAATGATTGGCATGAAAAAGGTTTTTCAAATCCAGATTGAAATCCTTTTGCTGTCCAAAGAGTTCCACCAAGAAGTCCATGCACTGCTGCACCGGGTGCTGCACCTACTGCTAAACCAGCTAATGTTTCAACTGCTCCATCTTCATCACCAAGAGCACCTGCAACTGCTTTAGTACCTTTAATTGCACCTCTAACTATTCCTGTTGTTGTTCCAACAAGTAATCCTGTTGCACTACTTAAAGTTGCACCAACTAATTTAAACGGCAATCCAATTGTCCACTCAGTTAGCAGATTCGGTTTCTTACAACCTGAACTTGCTTCATCAGCCAATGCTGCTAGTGGTAGTAGCATTGATATCACTAACGTAAGTGCAACTAGTTTTGATTTTTTTAACATCCTTTTTTGCTCCTTCTTATTAAATTACCTATCCCTAAGATGTTAATTAAACCAAGTTGTTCTGATGTAGCATACCTGAAAACATGTATTTTTTACAAAATGTTTGGCATGATTAACTAGTAGCATTACATATTTGTAATTGACAACTAAGGTTTGAGAATTGAAAATTAAGGAATTCTCTGGTAATTCTTAGCTAATTGGAAAATTAAAAAATTGGGATTGAGATTTGATGCATATGATATTACTTAGGTTTGTAAATTTTCTACTAGTTCTTTCTTTTCTTCTTGTAAGTAGTTACTGTGGACTTGAAGCAACCTCCAAGACCTTACTAAAGGGTGGGATTTCAACAGTCATTGACAAAGGACAAATCATTGATATTAGTTTAAACACACCAATAAATTTTTACTTTAGTCAACAAGGAGATAAAATAAGTGCGATTTTAAAGGATGATATTTTAATTGGGAAAGATTTTTACATACCAAAAGGAAGCAGACTTGATGGAATTATAACTGAAATAAAAAGTCCAAGATACTTTGGACAAGACGGCGCATTTGAAATTGAATTTAATGAAATTATTACTCCAGGTAATATAAGAATTCCAATTTTTGCTTCTGTAAGTACAAACACTTTACCCATTACAAAAAAACTTGCAGATACTTTAACTTATGATGCTGCATTAACTACCTATGGAACTTTCCATGGTTTAATTGCAGGACTTCAATATGGTGGTTTACCGCTTGCATTTGCTACGCATGGAATTAGTGTCCTTGCTGGTGGTGGAATCGGAGCAAGTGCAGGAATTGTAGGCTCAATGCGAAGGAAAGGTAAAATCCCAACACTCTTGACTGGAATTAATACAAAAGTTGTCTTAAAAAGTAATTTATATATTTTAGGAGAGCTTCCGGTACAAGAAGCAGAGAAACAAAGAAACAGAGAAGCAGAGAGCTACAAAGGATTTAGATTTTTTCCAAAAACAAATAAAGATGAAATTAATATAACAATAAAAAATATAAATAAGATGCACAGTAAAAAATATGGAGATTACATTATTTTAAATTTTGAACTAAAAAATAATTCACAAAACCCAATTAGTTTATCTGACATTGTTTTAGTAAACAATTCTGAAGTTGAGCCATTGCATCCAGATTTATTTCTATCAGGACAAGAAGCACTTAAAACAATAAAACCATTTAACGAGGCAACTATTTCTCTTGCATTTTTAATTATGGATAAAGTTGGAAATTATTCATTAGCATTAGTTGATCCACTTGATAATGAAGAAATTCTAAGAGTACCATTGAAAGAAAAATAATTGATATAATGTCTAATTATGACAAAACAAACTTTGGAGAAAACAATGGCAAATAAAGAGGGGATAGATTTAAATTCAATTGCTTACTTTAACGGGAAATTTGTTCCACTTAGAGAAGCAAATATAAATATAATGACCCATGCTTTTCAGTACGGTACTGGGATCTTTGAAGGTATTCGTGGTTATTGGAACAATGAAGAAAAACGAATGTATATTTTCAGGATGAAAGAACATTATCAAAGATTAGCTAGTAACTGTAATCTTTTAAATCTGGAATTAGATAAAACTCCTGATGAGCTTTGTAAAATTACTTTAGAGTTAATGCAAAAAAATAATCCAAGTTGTGACATGTACATTCGTCCTAATGTATACAAGTCAGGAATTATAGTTGGGCCTTCTTTGTTAAATAAAGGCGGATTAAATCCTACAGGACTTTCAATTTGTACAATGCCAATGGGAGACTATGTAGATATTTCAAAAGGGCTTCATGTTTGTGTTAGCAGCTGGACAAGAGTAGAAGACAATGCAATACCTGCAAGAGGAAAAATTCAAGGTAGTTATGTAAACACTGCTCTTGCAAAAACTGATGCAATTTTATCTGGCTTTGATGATGCAATTGTCTTATCTCAAGACGGACATGTCTCTGAAGGAAGTGCAATGAATGTTTTTATAGTCAGAGATGGAAAGTTAATTACTACTTTAGTTTCAGACAATATCTTAGAAGGCATTACTAGAACTACCATTATCGAGCTTGCAAAAAATGAACTTGATTTGGAAACAGAAATAAGAAAAATTGACAGGACAGAGTTGTATATTTCAGATGAAGCATTTTTTTGTGGAACTGGAGCTCAAGTCAGCCCAATAACAATGATTGATCATAGACCAATTGGAGATGGAAAACCTGGACCCATTAGTAAAAAATTACAAGATATTTATTTTAATGTAGTCAGAGGACGAAATCATTTGTACAAAGAGTGGTGTACGGCAGTGTTTTAAAGATCTATTTCTTCCTCGCCCAGACTAATCTACTTCCATAATTATTCTTATCAAAAGATAAGATATCAAAGTTAGCTAGAAGTTCTTTTAATTCTTGATCCGAATAATTTCTTAGCATCATGCCATGGCGCGCCTCGTCAGTGTAAATATGCGTGGAATCTACTAGTTCAAAATATTCACCTTTTCCAGAACCAACTTCGTCAAAGCATCCAAAGAAAAATCCTTTATCTATTAATATTTTATAAACTTTATCAAAAATGATTTTTGCTTGATCCATTCTAAAGTGCTCAAGAACAGAATTACAAATAATTGCATCAAATGACTTTTCTTTAAAAGGTAAATTTAAAATGTCTCCTACTAAAAAATTTACGTTTACATTGTCTTCCTTTGCCCATACCTTGCCAAGTTCAATAGCTGGTTTTGCAATATCAATTCCAGTTACATCAAAACCATATTTTGAAATAAAAACTGATAACCAACCTGAACCACAACCAAGATCAAGAACTTTTTTAACTTGGTATTTTTTTAATTTGCGTGTAATTTCATGTATGTATGGAAGCTTTGGTAATTCTTTATGAGGTTTAGTAACTCTTTGCCACGCCTTATCCCAGAACTTAAGATTTTCCTCATATATTTTCTCTATGTTAAGTTCTGTTTTGGTCATCTTATATTTTTTTCTTTATTTAAATAAATATGCTTATACTGTTATTCTTCAAATTTATATGTTAGATTATAGCTTAGATGAAATCAAAAACCACGTTGGGACAAAAGACTATAGACCATAGACCGTAGACCACAAAAAGGTCTATAGTCTCTAGTCTATGGTCTATGGTCTAAATTCATGGATTTAAAACAACAAAGCAAAACAGTAACAATCGGACCTGAAAGAGCACCTCATCGATCAATGTACCGTGCAATGGGTCTAACTGATAAAGAATTAAACCAGCCTTTTATTGGAGTTGCTAGTACATGGAATGAAGTAACTCCTTGTAATTTAACTCTTCATGATCAAGCAGAAGCAATTAAAAAATCAATTGTTGCAAATGGTGGAACACCACGTGAATTTATAACTATTTCAGTTAGTGATGCAATTGCAATGGGACATGAAGGGATGAAAGCTTCACTTGTTAGTCGTGAAATAATTGCAGACTCAATTGAACTAATGATGCATGCTCATTGCTATGACGGATGGATTGGAATAGCTGGTTGTGACAAAGGATTACCTGGAATAATGATGGCAATGCTCCGCTTGAATTTACCTGCTGTTTTTCTTTATGGTGGAACAATAATGCCCGGTAATTATAAAGGAAAAGATTTGACTATTGTAGATGTATATGAAGCAGTTGGTGCTTATAATGTAGGAAAAATTTCTAATAAAGAATTATATGAAATAGAATGCAATGCTTGTCCTGGAGCAGGTTCTTGTGGTGGTCAATTTACAGCAAATACAATGGCATGTGTTTCTGAAGCAATTGGAATTGCACTTCCAGGGAGCAGTTCATATCCAGCAATTGATCCTGAAAGAAAGAAAATCCATAAAGCTTGTGGTGAAGCAGTAATTAATCTTTTAAAAGAAGACATTAAACCTCTGGACATTATGACTAAGAAAGCATTTGAAAATGCTAGTAGAGTTGTAGCTGCTACAGGTGGTTCAACAAATGCAGTCTTACATCTCCCAGCAATGGCACATGAAGCTGGAATTAAATTTTCAATTGAAGAAATTGAAAAAATATTTCATGAAACACCATATTTTGTAGATTTAAAACCAGGTGGTAAGTATGTAGCTTATGATTTACATAAAGTAGGTGGTGTCTCAGTTGTTTTAAAAAATCTGTTGGATGCAAGTTTGTTAAATGGAGACTGCTTAACTGTTACAGGTAAAACACAAGCTGAAAATTTAAAGAATATAAGATTCCCAAAAGATCAAGATGTAATTTATCCAATTGACAAACCACTAAGCTCAACTGGTGGTTTAAAAATTTTAAAAGGGAATCTTGCACCAGATGGAGCAGTTGTAAAAGTAGCAGGTACAAAAAAATTATTTCATCATGGTCCAGCTAGAGTTTTTAACAGTGAGCAAAAATGTTTTGAAGCAATTACAAACAAAAAAATTAAAGCTGGTGATGTTGTTGTAATTCGTTATGAAGGTCCAAAAGGAGGGCCTGGCATGAGAGAAATGCTTTCAGTTACTGCAGCACTTTATGGTCAAGGTTTAGGAACTGAATGTGCATTAATTACAGACGGGAGATTTAGTGGTGGTACAAGAGGACTCATGATAGGACACGTAGCACCTGAAGCATTTATTGGCGGACCAATTGCACTTATTCAAGATGGAGACATGATTGAAATTGATGCTGGAAAAGGAATGATCAATGTCGAGTTAAGTGAACAAGAATTAAAGCAAAGAAAAAATAAATGGCAACCACCAAAACCAAATTATACTTCTGGAGCTTTAGCTAAGTATGCGAAGCTAGTGGGCAGTGCAAGGGACGGGGCTATTACTAATCACAAATTACTCGAAGCAACTTTGGTCAGCTAATACATAGGGTAGGCTATAATTAAATTTGTTTTTCTCATTCTGATCCTCTGATTTCTGATTTTCTAATTTCTAGGACACGGCAGCTGTCGCCAAGTGGCCCAAGGCCCCGGGTTGTGGTCCCGGTATACGCGGGTTCGAATCCCGTCAGCTGCCCCAGATGGGAATGACTGAAGCTAAAACTTCTTCATTCCCTTTATCTCCTAAATCTTTTGAACATTCAGCCAGTTCAAACCTTGCATTTACATCATCAAGTTTTTCTTTGTTTTCAATAATTGGTTCTAGCCAGAAAATAGGTTCTAAGCGTAGTTTCTTGTCTTTTAAAGTAAAGTTCAAACCAAGTGAAGCCAACACTTCTTTTTTCTTTTGGCAGGTACCCCAAATTTAAGACACCAATTCTAAAGTATTTACAGAGTTAATTTAAATTAAGGAAACAATATTGTCTGCCTTTATTCAAACCTCTACCACTTTAAATTTACAAAGTCCTCCATGTCTACAGATGACATGTTGCGATAGATAGCTAGAATTATAGAAAGTGCAATTGCTGCTTCTGCTGCTGCAACTGCCATAACAAAAATTGCAAAGATTTGTCCTTTGATTTCAAGTGGATCCATAAAACTTGAAAATGCTACAAGATTAATGTTAACTGCATTAAGTAAAAGTTCAATAGACATTAGTACCCTAATTGCGTTTCTTGATGCTGTTAAACCATATATTCCTAAACTAAATATTGCTGTTGAAAGCAAGATATACCTTTCAAGTGAAGAGTCTAATCTAATAGCCATAAATAAAAAACATGCTAATAAAAGAGCACTAATAAAAAGTTTTAAAAAATTAGACATCTTTACTTCTGTTTACTCCTGTTTACTCCTGTTTTTTATCCTTCTTAGCAATTAAGACTGCTCCTATTAATGCTACTAATAAAAGTACAGAAATTAATTCAAATGGAAGAACATATAAACTTAAAAGTTTTAAACCAATAACCTCTGTATTTCTAGGACAAATAGCATGTAAGTTACTTGGCCATTTATTACTTACTAAAGCAAAAGCAAATGTAAAAAATATTCCAAGAGCTATTATTGCACTTAAGAAATTTTTTCCTGTCTCACCTTTTATTGACTCTAGATTTGATTTTGAACTTGTTAACATAAGTGCAAAAACAACTACTAATGTAATTCCAACAGCATAAATTAAAATTTGCGAAGCACCTACAAATGGAGCAGAAAGAGTAAAATAAGTCCCTGCAACTGCTCCAAAACAAACTACAAGTGCAAAGCCTGCTCTAATAATGTTTTTTTCTAATACGACACCTATTGCACCAGCTACAGCTAAAACACTGAAAGCAAAATAAGCTAGGTCCATTATGATGTTTCCTTTCAAGCCTTTACTGGCTTTGGTTTTGGTTTCGGCATTTCTTTAAAATCAAAATAAAATCTTGATTGTTCCTGAGTAAGAGTAAGTCTTTTTATATCATAAATTAAATCTTCTCTTTTATACTCACTCATTTCAAAATCAACAGTATTTATAATACAGTTAGTAGGACAAACCTCAGTACAAAGCCCGCAAAACATACAAAGTCCATGATCTAAATAAAATTCTTTTATCACACCTTTCTTCTCGGGATCCGGGATTACAGTTATACATGTATCAGGGCAAATTCTTTCACATTGTTTACATGCAATACAAAGATGTTCACCAGTATCAGGATTTACTGTTAATGCAAGTCTATGACGGCTTGTTGGATAAAGCTCAGGTATTACATCAGGATAACTAGATGTAATCGGATTTCTACCAGTATGCTTAATTACAGTAAACATACCTTTTAGTATGTTGTAGAGACCATCAATTGTTTTTGCAAATACGTTCAACACTTTTAAAATCTTACACTTACTAAGATTGCAACTACAAAAATATTTATAAGCGAAAGTGGAATTAAATACTTCCAGCCAAAGCTCATAAGTTGATCATATCGTAATCTTGGCAAAGTAGCTCTTACCCACACAGAACAAAAAATCAGCACATAAGCTTTTAGCATTAAAACAACAGATGGCAAAAGCCAGGACAAATCAAAAAATTGATCGCCAATTTGTAAAGTAGCTAATGATTGAATAATAGATCTTTCAGTCTCTATTGAAACTCCAAGATGTCCTCCACCTAAGAAAAGCATTGAAGCTAAACAACATATTATAAAAAGTGCTGTATATTCTCCTAAAAAAAATAAGGCAAATTTTATACCAGTAAACTCTGTATTATAACCAGAGACAAGCTCACTTTCTGCTTCAGGCAAGTCAAAAGGAATTCTGTTTACTTCAGCAAATGCAGAAGTTAAATATATTAAAAACAAAACAAATGTTACAGCTAAAAAAGCTAATGCATAAAGGCCAATGAATGTATTTTTACCAAGTGGAAAAAGATTTAGTACAAGTGGTAACTTCCCAAAAGCAAAAATATTCCAATTTAAAATTCCACCTATTTGACTGTCTACAATTTCTTTTAAATTAAGTGAGCCAGTTAGAACAATTATGCTAATTACAGTAAGTATCATTGGGATCTCATAGCTAATTGACTGTGCTGCGCTACGCAGTCCGCCAATGAGTGAGTATTTATTGCTGCTAGCCCAACCACCTAAAACTAAGCCTATCACTGGGATTGAAGAAATGGCCATAATAAATAAGATTCCAATTGAAAGATCACAAGACAAAAACGGTCCACTATTATTAGTTGCAGTTGAAAGAATAGGTATAAATGCAATTGTAGTAGGTGCAAAAAATATTATAGGAGCTACATTAAAAAGTAGTCTGTCAGCACCTTTTGGAATGATGTCTTCTTTAAACAAGAGCTTAATAGCATCTGCTACTGTTTGAAAAAAACCATTTGGACCAACTCTGTTTGGACCCACTCTTACTGTAAGTAAAGCAAGAATTTTTCTTTCATTTAAAACTAAAAAAATTGCATTTACTGCAATTAAAACTACTACACAAACTAAAGGAGCAAGATAATAAACGAACCTCGCTAATTTAAAAAATTTTAAGCTAAACAATAACTCTGGAATAAATTTTGCAAACAAAATTACACTAATTGAAGTTGTACCATAAATAATTAGAAACCAAAATATAGCTAATGCAATAAATCGTGCAATGCCTACTAAAGGTGAAGGCATATAAACTTTATGAGGCCTGAATTTATCCAGTAGGTTTAAAAATGATACTGACATAGTCTGACATAAGAATCTTAACTCACGAGTTTAATTTATTCTTTAATCGTGTACAATATATACAGTTTATTTGTGCATCAAGAGTTGTGCATACTAAAAAAACTTAAATCATGCCAAATCCTAGATATAGGGACAGAAGAAATTTCATACAAAGACCTAATTTCAGGGTTTCAATAATTGTCGTAAATGAAAAAGAAGAAATACTGCTTGTCCAACATAAAAAAGCAAGTAGATATTATTGGGTTTTGCCAGGTGGGCGAATAGAGTACGGGGAATCATTTCAAGACTGTGCAGTAAGAGAGTTAAAAGAAGAAACAAATCTTGACATAAAATTTGGTAAAGTGGTTTTTTTATCTGAAGCAATTGCACCAGATCGAAGCAGACACATAATAAATATTTATGCAACAGGAGAAGTACTAGGCGGGGAATTAAAAATAGGTAATGAACCAATGCTTGCTGATGTAGACTACAAGCCAATTCTTGAGCTTAATAGAATCACGCTATATCCACCTGTAGCAGATAAAATAATTAAAGCTTACAAAGAAGGATTTAAAAATTTAGAATACTTAGGAAACTTATGGGTGTAAAGGTATCTTATATTTCTTAGTCCCAACAAGATTAGGTGTCTTATTACCGAAATCACTAGTTACAACAAACTTCCATTCACTATTTGCTGGAAGTAAAACAGGAATATCAATTGGATATGCAACTTCTGTTCCTCTTAAAACAACTAACTCGCCAGCATTAAAAGCATCAGGAGCTGGGAGGTTAGGGCCAATAGCTGAGAGTGGTTCCATCTTTACTGAGATTTGTCCTCTTGAATGAACATTCCCATGGCTTTCATAAACAGGATAAATTGTTACCTTATGTAAGTTTTTTTCTTGTGGTTTTGTACTTACTTTAAAATCTTTTAAAATAATTTCTGGTTTTTCTTCTCCAATTTTTACATAAACAATTACACCAATATAAGTATCTTGTTTTATATGAACAATTTTTTCTCCTTTTGGAGGCTTTTCAATATTTTTTTCACCTACAAAAATACCTGTTTTATATTCTCCATCTCCATCAAGATTACTTGGAACAGCAATGGTAAATCTAACACTTTTTGACTGTCCTGGCGGAAGCACAAACTGTTGTGGTGAAACTCTAATCCATGATGTTGCTGAATATTTTATTTCTAAATTTTTATTAAAAGCTTTCCTTAGAAAATTATTTTCTTTATCTATTACCCAATCATCTGTTTGGATTTCAAATCTTTTTTGATAAAGCTGACTTTCATTTAATACTGAAAAGGTTAATGTATATTCTTTCCCTTTTTCAGCTTTAACTTCAAACCTAACTGGTGAAACAGTCCAGGCCAAAGCTTTTGTATTTTGAGAAAATAATACTCCTAACAAAATCAGGAAAATTAAAACACGTTGATGCGCCGATACTCCCATACCTTCTCCTACGGTGCCACTAAAATATATGACACTTGTCCATTATATTCCCCTGGATTAAATACAAAATCATGAAACAAACAAAGGTTTTTTGTAAGTCTATAAAAACTTGGATTGTTAGATGAACAACTATTACTGGATTTTGCTATACCTGAAACAATAAAAGTCCCTGACTGAATTGAAGACAGATTTGTTATTGAAGAAAATGGAGAAACTAAAACAGCACCGTTCGGTGGAGCTTGCCCAAAGCTTTTTATTGAAAAATCAAGCGTTACATCACTAGCTTTAACATTATCAGCTGGAGCACCACTAGCTTGTAATGGCATTGGACCTTCTCTACTTGCAATTAGACGCCAGCCATTTTGTTTACTTCTTATTCTAAAAACACCAGTCCAACATTCAGTAAAAGGACTAACATCTGGCAAAATATTAAAGTTTGCATTTAATACAGGATTTGGAAAATTATAGTCATCAGTAAATGACAGACAGGCTAAAGCACAACCTGAAAAGGCAATGAAAAATATTAAAGCAAAGAAAAATATATAAAAAGCTTTGGGCATCTACAATCAATATTATTATATGTTCTTATTTATGGACTTACTAAACTATAACTAATCGTAGTATTTAATTCCCCTATGTCATAGAAAAAGTCAGGCAGGATACTATAATTTGAAGTTAATTGAAACCAGTTGTTTTTATTATCAGGCTCCTTATCAAGTGATGTTTTACTGTTACCAATTAAGACTTCAGTAGGAAAGCTAGTTAAAATCTGACTTAAGTTTGTTGCCATATCAAAAGGAGGATTCAAACTAGCAGCATTTGGGTTTCCTTTTGAGCCTGTTTGAGTTGTATAAGTTATTGATATATCACTTGGATCTATTTGAAGAGAATTAGTAATATTTGTTCTTTGAGCAGTAAGTTTCCACTTGTTTAAATTTGTTCTTATTCTTATTGCAGCACTTCCTGAAACTACTGAGTTACTTAAATCGGGTGTCAGCCTCAGCAAGACATTTATAGTAGGGTCTTTACTAAGACTATTGTCATTAATTGCATCAGTTATAACCAGCTTTCCAAGGACAACAATATTTAAAGGTATTGTTGCTTGGCTTGACTTCACATTTAAATTACTTGAAGAAATAAAAATGCATGCGCTAGCAGTAAAAAGAATTAATATCCTTGCTATGTAATTTTTCAAGGTCATGAGCGATTGTTTTTCTTATGGCTGGAACTAGAATTTAGTCCTTTGGTTCTAGTATACAAATACTATCGGATAAATATGTTAAAAGAACCTAAATAAAAAGCGATAGTACTTAGGGTTATTACTATTAAAGAGGCTTACGGGCTTACAAGATTATAAGTAATGGTTGTTCTCCAAATACCAGGTTGGTAAAAAAAGTCAGGAAGAATACTATAGCGAGTATTAACCTGAAAATAGTTATTGGTATTTGTAGTATCTCTGGCAGTAGATGTTTTTGCTGTGCCACTTATGACATCTACTGGGGAAGAAGTTAATATTGCATTTAAATTTGTTTGACTGTTAAATGGTGGTACTAATGTTCCTGCTGCAGCATTTGCATTAATTCCTGCTTGAGTAGTAACAAGTAGTCCAATATCTTTTGAAGTAATATTTGTAGGTCCTATATCAATCTCTAATGTTCTTTGTGCAGTAAGTCTCCATGTAGATCTATTTGTACGAATTCTAAAATTAGCATCTCCAGTTGCAGGTGCAGCTCCAAGATCAGGAGTGACAGATAAATTTACATTTATGGTGGGATTTTTTCCAGAGTTTGAATCATTTGCAGCATCTGAAATTGTAAAAGTCCCGTTTACAGTTATATTGACTGGTACTGTTGCAGATTGAGAAAAAGATTTTATTGGTATCAATGATAAAACTATTAATACCACTAGGAACAAATAAATGATCTGAAAATTGAATTTCATATGTGTTTTTTTGTTGCAAGAATAACATGCCCAAAATTATTTTTATCAAATTAAAAAGTCTTAGTAATTTAGTACTGAAAAAATAAAAATCATTTGATAAGTCTAGGATTAACAAGCTATCAGCTATCAGCATTCAGCTATCAGCTCTTTTATTTTGCTGATTGCTGACTGCTGACTGCTGATTGCTATTTCTCCTACGGTGACACAAAATTGTACGTTATGGTTGTACTAAACGTACCTGGTGCGTAGAAAAAGTCTGGTTGCAAGCTATACGTAGTATTAACTTGAAACCAGTTGTTTGTATTACTTGCATCTAGCGCTGTAGATGTTTTAGCTGTTCCACTAATAACATCAACTGGACTAGCTGTAGTAATAGAAGTCAGGTCAGTTTGTGCAGTAAACGGAGCAACTAAAGAACCTGCGGCAGCACTTGCTGTTGAACCTGCAGATTTACTAATGTCAACCTTGACATCACTATCTGCAATTGCAGTACCACCAGCATTTGTTGCTGTACGCTGAGCAGTTAACCTCCACGTTGAACGGTTAGTTCTTAGCCTAAAATTAGCACTACCACTTTGTAAAGTGTGGCCAAGATCAGGTGTAATTGTTAAACTAACATTCTTTGTAGGATCTTTTCCTGCCATAGTGTCATTATCAGCATCTGAGATTACAAGTGAACCATTAACAGTAATTGATAATGGTACAGTACCTGCTGCAAATGCACTATCTACACAAACAATGTTTGCAGAACAGAGAATAGCTATTACTGCTAATAGTCTCATGATTTCTTTAAACATAGTTTGCTCCTTTCTGGAAGCAGATTTAAAATTACAAAAGAAAATTTTTCCCAGCCATAAGAAAAACAATCTGTTTTAGACTTAAGTCCAAGTCTTTCTCGTAATTATTTCTCTCCCGAGTTTGTTATCGGTACGAAGTTACTAATATTTAAAAGTTAGGGCTCTTTATACTATTACTCTAGAAATAAAAACCTAAAATTCTTTTATTTCAGTTTGTTTTGATTTAAATCTAATAGGCAACTGAATATTTTCAATTTTTTGTTTTCCATGAACTTCTAATTCTAATTCTTGAGAAGCTTCTAATATATCTGGAAGAAAATCTGGATCAACTTTTAATTTATATTTTCCTGGTTTAACATCTCCTAATACAAATGAACCATCTATATTAGTAAGTGTCTCAACATCAGTACCTTCAAGATAAACCCTAATGTCTTGTAACTCTGGCTCTTCTTCAGGTTTCACTAGTGGTTCATTTGCTAATTTAATTTTTCCTTTTACTTCACCAAAATAAGCTAGAACAAAATTAAAGTTTGTTTCTTTTCCAGATTCTACTTTAATATCAACTTTTTCAGGAGTAATAGAAGTTAAATATGATGGGAGATCAGAATATTCAACTCGGACAGTATGTATACCATTTGTAAGACTTGGGAATTCAAAATAACCTTTTTCATCAGTCATAATAGTGTAATTTCCCAAGTGAATCCTTACATTAGCTAATCCTCTCTCATGTGTAGAAGGTAAAACAATTCTATTACTAATAGCTTGCTCTTTATTTGATTCTTCAAGTACAATAACCCTGCCTTTTATTCTTCCAACCGATTGAGCCTCACCAACTTGTGGTAATGTTCCTGCTCTTTTAGGGCGTAAATTATACTGCCAAAGAGCAGATACTTGTGTAAAATAAGGAGTTTTATCAAGGTCTAAATTATACTGATTCATACTGTTTACTTGATAATTTAAACGAACTGTATAGATTGGGCTTAGTTCTTTTTTTGTTTGCATTAATGCACCAGTTAAAAACTGGAGATTTAGTTTATTGTTAAATACTGGACCTAAATTAAAACCTAATTTAATTTGCTTATATAATTCACTACCTTGAAAATAAGTCTGTAACCCAAAAACTTTATTTAAATACTTATTGAAATTAAAATCATAAGTTACAAGTTTTGTCAGAGGTTGATTCTGTAAGATTGAAGCTTTTAAAGGATTGTTATTTGCAAATGTAAAATAATTAATACTTGAACTTACATTTGCTGTTGCCCAGCTCTTAAGTAAACTTGCTCTAAAAAAAGAATTAGTTCTACGTTCTATTAAGGTATCAAGATCAATAGATGAAATATTTGTTTTATTTATTGGAAACAAAAGATTATCAACTGCTCTTGTTGAGCTAATTTGTGACTTGTTTTGGGAATAACTTGCAAGGAGTGTTGGTCCTTTTTTAAAAGGCGTTGTAGAAGCAAAAAGATTGCTAACACTATAGGTATTTGGTCTATTAGCATTAAAATTGTATTTTCCTACAGAGTGACTAAATCCTATATTTGATCTTGATGGAGTTAAATTAAAACCAACAGTAGCTTCATTCCTGTCATGAAAGTAAGGGTTACCTGAAAGTGGATAAAATCCAGGAGAATAATATGCTCCTTTAGTAAACAAACTAAAATATTTTTTTGGCTTAAGCCTTATTAATAAATCAGTACCAGGTCCTGAGAAATTTTCTTTAGTTAGAATGTCACTTGAAGTTCCAAATGCAAAATTAGAATCTCCTTCAATATATTTTCCTGTTTTTGTAATACTTGCTGCAAGAAGTGCTCCTGTTTGCCTTGACATTATTAACTGATTTGGTATTAAGTCATTGTATGTAGCTTCACCTATAGAAAACTGCCAGTCTTTATTTGGAGAGGTAGACCATTCAGCTATCTCAGCAATTCTTCCATACCTTACAAAAGAAAGTCCTTTGCCTAATACTTTACCATCACTTGGTAAAACACCTGCACCAAAAACAAACTTACTATCTTTTAGTTTCCCATCTGTTTGAATTTGTATACCACGGAGTGTAATGCCACCAAGCAAAGGAGATTTAACTAAGCTAAGAGGCCTATCACCAAGGTGAAACTGAAATGGCGATGCATTTTTATAAAGTGAAACATTAGCAGTATCAAAATTTACAAGTGGTGCATCTGTACCTGCTTTTACTAAAAAATCAGATGTAAGAGTATAGTCATCATTATGAAACCCACTGTTTATCTCTGTTCTTCTTTGGTATTGCTCCTGAGTTTTTAACCAGTTAAATGAATTAGTTACTGTTAAGTAATCTACTAAAAGATCTTTAACGCCTTTTCGAGAGAGTGGCTGTATAGTTCCAAGATAAGTAGAATCTGTTCCAATTGTATTATTTAAAATTAACTTTCCTTCATCATTATCTTTAACAGCTAATCCAAGTAAAATTACTAATGCACTTGTAGGAACCATTTGTACATCTTGTCCTAAAATAATTCTGTTATAGCCAAAAAGAGTTTTAAACGGGCTGTTGTTTACCGTTACAGTTCCATTTCTTACGTTTAGCTCAACAATTGATTTATCTCTATATCTTTGAATTGTAATTGTGCCACCTACAATATCTACACTAACTTTGTCTTGAAGTTTTACTGCTACTTCTTCCAGTGGAAAAAGCCAGCCTTCATTGTCAAGAATAGGTTTCCTGGTAAAAATTATTTTTTGGTTGTTTAATATTACTTCTGGTGGTTCTAACTGATTAGCTGGTGTCATTAACTGAGCACATAAAGGCTTAAAAGTAAAACAAATATTACACACAAGTAAAAGCAATATTAACAAGAATATTTTTTTTAATAAATATCTCATCTACAGATGTTCATTCCACAAATGTTCAAAGTAGAGACGAGGTTACCTTGCCTCTACTTAAATAAAAGGATATTTGTACTAAAGAGACAAGGTGACCTTGTTTCTATAAAAACGTTATGGACTTACTAAATTGTATGTAATTGTTGTACTAAATGTCCCGGGTGAATAAAAGAAATCCGGCTGCACACCATAAGTTGTGTTTACCTGAAAATAGTTATTTGTATTTGTACCATCTTTTGCACCTGATGTTTTTGCTGTACCACTAATTACATCTATAGCTGTAGCAGTTGGTATTGAAGCTATTGTAGTTGGAGCATTAAATGGTGCAACAAGATTACCAGCATTTGCATTTCCAGTAGATCCAGCTGACTTTGAAACTATAAGAGAAACATCAGTATCTGCAAGTCCTGTACCTCCTGTATTTGTAGCTGTTTTTTGTGTAGTTAATCTCCATGTAGTTCGATTTGTTCTTATTCTAAAATTAGCTTGACCATTAACTGTACCTGCACCAATATCTGGTGTAACATTTAGGTTTACATTTATAGTTGGATTTGTACCTGACATACTGTCATTTGCAGCATCAGTTATAACAAACGATCCATTAACAGTAACATTTAAAGGAACTATAACTTCTGCAAATGTCTTTGTACAAATAAACTGTATACTAAAAATCAAGGCTAAAATTAAACTTGTTAAATGCTTAAACATATTTTTCCTCGCTTGCAATGATTACTGTTATAAAGTAATTATTCGCACTTTTACATAAAAGTTAAATCGACTAATAAGTTTAGTGCTGGATAAAATGTGGTAAATGTTTCCTAGACTAAAAGCATGAAAAAAAAAGAGACTTATTTGTAAGCCTCTTTTTTTAATATTTTTTACTACTTCAGTCTAACTAATTATTCCCACTTAAATGGATCATAATCAGTTAAGCCTTTTCCACCACAGCTAAAGTTTTCATGTGACCATGGTTTATCCCAGCCATATTTAATGCCGTCATAAGCACCCATGAGTACTCCAGAAACTCCACCTGCAGCTGCACCAACTACACCACCAGTTGCATAACCAACTGCTTGTTGAGCTACACCGTCTTTGTCCCCTAATGCTTCAGCAGTTGCGTCTTTTCCCCATAGCAACCCTTTTAGGAAACCACGCAAGCCACCAACTACTGGTCCAGCACCAACTCCTAGGACTACTCCAGTAGT
This sequence comes from Candidatus Melainabacteria bacterium, assembly GCA_016193285.1. NCBI lineage: Bacteria > Bacillati > Candidatus Melainabacteria > Candidatus Melainabacteria bacterium. The sequence continues at coordinate 121,609 of JACPSL010000018.1, read as the reverse complement.
TTGTTTAACAATATCTTCTACCGCAGCATTAGCTTTTATTGTGCTCATTGGAAACACAATGCTAACTAGAAGTAAAAGTAAAAACAAGTTTTTTTTCATATTACCACTCCTTAATTACAATGAAGCAACCTTTTAAAAATTGCCTTCTTATTAGACCCCTTCAAAAACCATTTAAGCCTGGTTCCTGAAAATTTAAACGAGCTTTTCTACAAGGAAGTAGTATATCATCACAAAAATTAAAACAAGTATAGTATAAAGGAGCATAACAATTGGGAACTTTTTTTGGATGGTAAAATACCAGTGCTATGGTTAAAAAAGTAGTTTTAGCATCACTTAGAGGATTTTGTGCAGGTGTTATAAGGGCAATTGACATTGTTAATTTAGCACTTAAAAGTTTAGGTCCACCTATTTATGTTAGACACGAGATAGTTCACAACGAGCATATAAAGAAAGATTTTGAGTCACGTGGAGTAATTTTTGTAGACGAACTTAATGAAGTGCCAGATGGAAACTGTGTGATTTTATCAGCTCATGGCTCTGAAGTAAGAGTTTTCGAAGAAGCAAAAAGCAGGAATCTAACAGTTATTGATGCAACATGTCCACTTGTAATTAAAGTTCATCTTGAGATGATTGATGCCTGGAAGAAAGATTGCAAAGTTGTTTACATAGGACATAAAGGACATCAGGAGGTAATTGGTGCAATGAGTCATTTACCAAAAGATTCTTGTTTTTTAGTTGGTTCAGTTTTAGATGTTAAATCTCTAGCAAATAATATTGGAAAAGTTTTTATTGCTACACAAACAACTTTATCAGTAGACGATACAAAAGAAATTATTGAAGCTCTCAAGAAAAAATACAAAGAAATTTCTCTTCCTTGTGCACAAGATATTTGTTATGCTACTCAAAACAGGCAAGATGCAGTTAAAGAATTAGCAAAACTAACTGATTATATTTTAATTATCGGATCCAGAAATTCTTCAAACTCGTGCCGCCTTGTAGAAGTTGCAAAGCTTGCAGGTACAGAAGCTGAACTAGTACCTGACCCATATACATATGAAGTGTCTAAGAAATTATATGGAAAAACTGTAGGTGTAAGTTCAGGAGCATCTGCACCGGAAATTCTTGTAGAGACTTTACTAAACAAACTTGCTGCCCCAGTAGAAACCTTACAATTAAAAGAAGAAAATATAAACTTTAAACTTCCTGAAATGAACCATCTTAAAAGACCTGCTATAGTTTAGTTATTTTTTGTGTGTATGTTGTACTGGAGTTATGATTACTAGCGCTGTTCTACCTTCCATTTTTACAGGTTTTTCAGGAGCACCCCAAACAGAGATATCTGTAACAAATCTATTTAATAAATCAATAGCTAGATTCTTATGTTCCATTTCTCTGCCACGTAATGTAACAGTAACTTTTACCTTATCTTTGTTATGAGTTAAAAATCTTTCTGCCTTTCTTACATTTACCAGGTAGTCATGTTTTTCTATCTTGTAACTCATTTTAATTTCTTTCACATCAACAATGTGTTGTTTTTTTCTTGCCTCACGTGCTTTTTTTTCAGCTTCAAATTTAAATTTCCCATAGTCTACTATTTTTGCAACTGGCGTTTGACCCTCTTGCCCGCTAACTAATACAAGATCGTAACCTCTTTCTTTTGCAATTTTTACTGCTTGCATTGTTGGCATTATGCCTAACATCTCACCTGTTTCAGATATTAAGCGAACCTCTCTTGCTCTAATCCTTTCATTAATCATTGGCAGCTCTCTATAAGGTCTTCTTTCAAATCTTTCAAATCTCAAATTCTTTCTCCTTTCTTATTGAGTCATACTCTCGGACAAGCCTTTGCTTTGTACCAAGCCGAAGATCAGATTCGAACTGACAACCTACGGTTTACAAAACCGTTGCTCTGCCATTGAGCTACTTCGGCATTCCATAGCATTCTATCAAACACCTAATCTTTCTTTTAGTACTTCTTTTATCTCACCATGCAATATTTCTACAGCTTTTGAGCCATCTAACACTACATATCTGTTCTTATATATTTTTGATAATTCATCATAACCATTAATTACATTCTTATAAAATTGATTTTTAGAATTTTCCATTTTATCTTTTGAAGACTTGTTTTCTGATCGCTTTAAAAAAATATCAAAATCAATTCTAAATAAAAAAGTTAAGTTGGGTTCAGGAAGAGCAGTTACTTCAACTAATTTTATGATTTTATTCATATCAAGACGCCTTCCAAAACCTTGATATGCAATTGTTGAATCATAATATCTGTCACAAAATACAGTTTGATTTTTTGACAAGGCAGGTAAAATTATTTTTTCATAATTATCCTGAATACCAGAAAAAAATAAAAACATTTCATTTATTTCAGAAAGTTTAAGATCTGATCTGTGTAAAAGAATCTTCCTTAGCTCTTTTCCAAGTTGGGTTTCACCCGGGTTAGATGTAAAAATTACATCTTGATTATTTTGAAAATATTTTTTTAAAAGATTTATCTGAGTGGTTTTGCCAGAACAATCAATTCCTTCAAAAGTAACAAATGACATCTTTATTGGCCTTTAAGTGAAGTTACATATTTGTATAAAGCATCTAATTGTACAGGTTTATCTGCAATGTTTTTAAACTTTGGCATTGGTGGTGGTGGATTTTCTATAAAAGCTTTAAACGTCTTTTTTGATTGAAGCTTTAAAGAACCTATTATAGGTTTTTCTGGTCTTATTAGATTTTGCCCATTTAAATGACAACCACTACAATTAGCCTTAAACAATCTTTCGCCTTTTAGACTATTTTCAGCACTTGCTCCCTTGGCCAGACCAATTAATAAATTCAAGAGAAGTATCAATAAAAACATTTTTTTTAAAATTGAGAGCTTTTTAGACATCTTCTTTTTTAACTATAAGTTTAATCTGAGTTATAACTTCACCATGAAGTTTTAATTTAATTTCATATTCACCAAGTTCACTGATTGATCTTTTTAAGAGTACTTGTTTTCTGTCTATATTTTCCCCAATAAGACTGGTCAATTTTTCTGCAATGTCTTTCGGTGTAATCCTCCCGAAAAGTTTTCCAGCTGCACCACTAGATGCAACTATACTAAGCGACGGATATTCACTAATCTTTTTAGCTAACTCTTCTGCTGTTAATTTTTCTTCTTTATATTGCTTTTCTAGTAATTCTTTCTTTCTTTGCATTGCTTTTATTTCACCAAGTGTTGGAATAGCTGCTAAACCATTAGGCAGCAAGAAATTCCTCGCATAACCAGGTTTAACTGAAACAATTTCTCCAATGTCCCCAAGTTTATCTACTTTTTCTTTAAGTAAGAGTTTTATATTTGACATAGTTTTTTTATTTTAGCATCCAAAAATGAAATATTATGTATTAATGCTAAGTAATCAGTTTAATGTATCTAGCTTCCAAGACTCCTTCTATCTTCCCCACTTTTTTTACAAGTTCTTCTGGAAGTGGATCGTCTAAGTTTAATATCATTACTGACATTTCTCTTGGGCCTTTTCTACCTACATGCATTGAACTTATATTTATGTTTCCTTGCCAAAGAATAGTTGAAACTTGAGCAATCATTCCAGGCTTATCTTGGTGCTGTGTTAAAAGCATATGTTCTGCAGGTGTTGCATTCATTGAATAATTATCAATCTGTACAATTGCAGGAACACCTTGTGCCAAGAGTGTTCCAGAGACAACTTTAACTCTCTTTTCTGTTTTTAAAGTAACTTTTAACTCTTCTACATAATCTCTTGAGTCAAATGATTTTGATTCAGTAATTTTTACTCCTCTTGCTTTAGCAATTAATGGAGCATTTACAAAATTTACCCCTTCAATGCTACAAGCTAAAACACCTTTTATAATTGAAATATTTAATGGGTCTATATTTTTCTTAGCAAGTTCACCTCTAGCCTCAATTTGAATTTCCTGAACTTTACCATCTATAAGTTGTGCTGCAATTGTTCCTAACCAATTAGCCAACTTCATAAATGGCTTAACTTCAGCAATTATTTCAGGTTTCATTGCAGGTAAATTAACAGCACTTCTTGCATAGCCACCTGTTAAAACATCCCTAATTTGTTCTGCAACATCTAATGCAACATTTAATTGAGCTTCTTCAGTACTTGCACCAAGATGTGGTGTTAAAACAATTTTGTCACCAAGTGAAAGAAGAGGACTATTTTTAACAGGTTCTTCATTAAACACATCAAAAGCAGCACCAGCTACATGCCCTGATTGAATTGCCTCAGTTATTGCTTCTTCATTTACAATACCCCCACGGGCACAATTAATTATCCTCACACCTTTTTTACATTTTTTTAGTGTTTCCTTATTAAGAAGATTTGTTGTCTCTTGAGTTTTTGGAACATGGAAAGTAATAATGTCTGCTCTTTCCCAAATATCATTAATGCTAACAAGTTCAAACCTATGTTGTGATGCAAATTCTTGACTTACATATGGATCATAAGCAATTATTTTCATTCCCATTGACTGTGCAATTTTTGCTACTCTAGCTCCAATTTTTCCAAGACCTACAACACCAAGAACCTTGTTAAATATTTCAAATCCTAAAAAACTTGTTCTCTTCCATTCATTTTTTTTCATTGAGGCATCTGCAGGTGGAATTAATCTAGCTAAGGACATCATCATTGCAATTGTGTGTTCTGCTGCACTTGTAGTATTACCCTCAGGAGAATTTACTACAATAATTCCTTTTTTTGTTGCTGCATCTAAATCAATATTGTCAACACCAACTCCTGCTCTTCCAATTATTTGCATACTAGAAGAACAAGAATCAATAATTTCTTTAGTAACTGTTGTCTGACTACGAACTAAAAGAGCATTGTAATCTTTAATTATTTGTTTTAATTCAAGAACTGAAATTCCTGGCTTATATACAACTTCAGAAACTTGTTTCAAAATTTCCAGACCTGCTTCGTTTAATTTATCTGTGACTAATACTTTTGGCATTTGCAAAAATGATTTTACAATATTACTTAAAGGTAAAGTCAATTAATAAAGATTTTACTTATGTAATATAATGGAAAAGATATGTCAAAAAAAGCTTTGATTACTGGAATTACCGGACAAGATGGAACTTACTTATCAGAACTACTTTTAAAAAAAGGTTATATAGTACATGGTATTAAACGAAGAGCATCTACATTTAATACAAGTAGAATTGATCACTTGTATCAAGACCCACACATACCAGATTGTCGTTTTTTTTTACATTATGGCGATCTTACCGATTCAACAAGCATTGTTCATCTTGTCCAAAAAATTGAACCAGATGAAATTTATAATCTAGGAGCTCAAAGCCACGTACAGGTTTCATTTGAAAATCCAGAATACACTGCAAATGTTGATGCACTTGGTACTTTAAGAATTTTAGAAGCAATTAGAACCTTAAAGTTAGAAAAAAAAATTAAGTTTTACCAGGCTTCTTCTTCCGAGATGTTTGGCTTAGCTCAGGAAATTCCTCAGAATGAAAATACTCCTTTTTATCCAAGATCCCCGTATGCTGCTTCAAAAGTTTTTGCTTACTGGATTACAGTCAATTACAGGGAAGCTTATGATATTTTTGCTTGTAATGGAATTCTTTTTAATCATGAATCACCACTTAGAGGTGAAACATTTGTAAGTAGAAAAATTACAAGGGGAGTAAGCAAAATCGCATTAGGTATTGAAGATAAAATTTATCTTGGAAACTTAGATGCCAAGCGTGACTGGGGACATACTAAAGATTATGTATATGGCATGTGGTTAATGCTTCAGCAAAAGGAGCCCAGAGACTATGTACTAGCTACAGGAACTACAACATCAGTTAGAGAATTTGTTGAGTTAGCATTTAAGGAAGTTGGAATAATTATTGAATGGACAGGAAAAGGACTTGAAACAAAAGGAAAGATAAAAGACTTTACTAATGTAACACTTCTTCCTATATTATCAAGATATAAAAAGGGAGATGTACTTATTGAAGTTGATTCAAGATATTTTAGACCTACTGAGACAGATATCTTAAAGGGAGATTCTATACTTGCAGAAAAAGAATTAGGCTGGAAAAGAGAATATGATCTTAATTCATTAATAAAGGAAATGGTTAAACATGATTTAGAACAAGCCAAACAATCAATTTACTTAAAAGAAGGCAGCTTTAAAGAACCCATATACAGTAACTAATGGAAAGAAAATCAAAAATTTATGTAGCTGGACATACTGGTTTAGTAGGTTCTGCAATTATAAGGGAATTAAAAAACCAAGGATATAAAAATTTAATAACAAAAACTCATGAAGAATTAGAACTTTTAGATTACAAAAAAGTATTTTCTTTCTTTAAGGATGAAAAACCTGAATATGTAATATTAGCTGCTGCAAAGGTTGGTGGAATATATGCAAACAGTACTTATCCAGCAGAGTTTATTTATGAAAACCTACAAATCCAAAATAATATAATCCACAATTCATATTTAAATAAAGTTAAAAAACTTTTATTCTTAGGTTCTTCTTGTATTTATCCAAGAGATTGTCCTCAGCCAATAAAAGAAGAATATTTATTAACAAGTAAATTAGAATCTACAAATGAATCTTATGCAATTGCAAAAATCGCAGGGATAATTATGTGTCAAAGTTATAACAAGCAATATAAAACAAATTTTGTTTCAGTAATGCCAGCAAATCTATACGGCATTGGTGATAAATATGATAGTAAAAACAATCATGTAATTCCTGCTTTAATTGAAAGGATCCATAAAGCAAAAGTATTAAACTCTAATGAGGTAACTATTTGGGGTAGTGGTAAGCCACTCAGAGAATTTTTATACGTGGATGACTTAGCAAATGCATGTATATTTATTATAAGAAATTATTCAGAAAATGAAATTATAAATATTGGTTCTAGTGAAGAATATTCAATTAAACAACTAGCTAAACTAATATGTGAAGTGATTGATTATAAAGGAGACTTACAATTTGACATATCCATGCCAGATGGAACTCCAAGAAAACTTTTAGACACCACAAAACTAAACAAACTAGGATGGAAAGCAAAAACTAACTTAAAAACTGGACTAAAAAAAACATATGAATGGTACTTAGCAACTTCAGTCAATTACTTTCCAAGAACCAAGCTCCTTACTAAAAGTCCCATTTTTTAAAACAAGCCAGTGTGTAGCCTTAGGATAATCTACAAAAAAATTAAGTTTAGCTATTTTAGTTAGTTTTGGAGGAAAGTCAATAAACATATCATCATTTAAATCAACAAACGTAGGTGAATATTCTTTCCCTTGTGAGTCCTTTAAGTAAAAATTACTTAGTCTATATTTCTCATCTGAATTATTTATAACTTTAACAGTTATTTTAAGAATCTTATCTCCCATAATATCTTTTTTTTGTTTGACTTTTAAAATCTCAAGACTAAGTTCAGACTTGTCAGCTGTTTGGGAAACTTGATCTTTTAGACATGTAACTTGTTTTAATTGTTCTAAACTTACTTCATCAAGAGGAGTTAATGTTAGTTCATTACCAGGTTCTATAGTTGCACTTTTTCCGCTACTTGTAAAACCACCAACTGTAGCAAACAACCCACCGATTCCTGCACCTGCTGCAAGTGAATAACCATGAGTTGCTACTATTAAACCTAATCCACCAAGCTGGTATGAAAATAATGCTCCTGCAAGTGAACCACCAAGTAAACTTAAAGTACTTTTTCCTAAATGATGTAAAGGATTATATGTTTTTGTTAATTCGCCAGAAACTATATCTGACATCAGATAAATTGTCTGTCCACTAGGACAAATTGCTTTATTAAAAGTAACTTTGTAAAAACCTTTTCTGTCAAAGCTTTTAGGAGGAATAATTTCACTTATATGTCCAATAAGTTTTGTTGACTCTGGAATAAATATTTTATAATCTTCAAAAGCTAAGTTATAATCCTCCTTGTTTTCAACAGTAACTTTTAAATTTAAAACCGGTACAATTGAATTGTCATCAAAATTTCTCTCTGCTAAATAATATGAATCCTTATCAATTTCATATATCTTAAGTTTCATTGGAATTAATGTTTTGTTTACAATATATCCTCTAAATAGAGGAGAAGAAGTATTTGCAAAACAAGTTAACTGAAGTAGAAAAATTAAAGATAAAGTAAAGAAAATTTTTAACATAGTCATTATGACGTAGGGTTAACCCACTATTTCCCTTGGTTGTTAGCAGTTGAACTTTAGAGGGCACATTACTATATATTGCCCACTAATTAATATATGCTTAAAATACTAGTTATAACACAACAAAACGAACAAAAATATTGGGAAGAAACCATATCCAATGTATGGGAAGGCCAATTAGAGATATCCTTAGTCAAGGATTATCAAGAACTGCCAGGTTGTAACTTAATAATTTTAGATTTTTCAGGAAACCAAACAAATGCTCACAATATTCTTGCTGACTATTCATCAAATTTAGTCGGGAAGCATTTCTTAATAGTCTCAGATTTTAAAGATGCAGATTTAGCAATTGAAGCAATTAAACTTGGTGCAGTTGGATTTTTAGTTAAACCATTTAAAAGATTTGAACTCATTTCTTGTTTAGATCGTTTAAATACAGCACCTAAAGGTCATATGCCTACAAGAAAGACAGCCAAGGTTATTACTTTACTTAGTTACAAAGGTGGTACAGGTGTAAGTACTACAACAGTAAATCTTAGTTATGCACTTGCAAACACTTACCAGAAAAAAACATTAATCATTGATGCTGCAGGATTTTCTAATCATGTAACCGTTTTATTAAACACAATTCCAAAGTGTACACTTGTTGATATTTGTAAACAAGATAAAAGCCTGGATGAACATTATCTTACAAATGCTGTAAGCACTATTGGGAAAAACCTAGCACTTATAGGTGGCCTGATTAAAACCAGTGATTACAACGAAATAACTGCTTCTGGCTTAGAACATTTAATAGAAATTGCTTCTGAAACTTATGACTTTATTTTAATTGATACTTCTGCACGAATGCTTGATGAAATATCCATGTTTTTTATTCAAAAATCTAATGACTTGCTCTTACTTACGACATTTGATCTTTTAGCTATTAGAGACAATAGAATTTTTATTCAGATTTTAAAAGAGCTTGGCACCTTTGACAATAAAATTAAACCTGTAATTAATAGGCAGGATTGGTACATTGGAAGTTTAGAACCTGCCTTAGTTCAGAAGCAACTTGATCACAGCATTTACCATGCCTTGCCAAATGACTGGCAGTTATGTGTTGAAGCATCAAATTATGGAAGACCTATTTTAGAATTTTCTCCTAATTCCCCGCTTGCAACATCTTATAAAATTCTAGCAGGAAAAATTTCAAAATCAGAAATACCAGAAGGAGATTCTGAAGCTCCAAGCAAACATATTTCAAGCACTGAAGAAAAAAGTATTAAAAAGAAAGGAATTTTAAATTGGTTTTAAAAAATGAATAATCCAGGACAACAATTTTCAAAAAGTATATTTTCAAAAAAAGAAGAACCTTTAAAGGAAAATGCAGGCACTGAACAAGCTTGTCCTCAAGCACAAAAAAAGCCCTCTGCCACTCCTTCTAAATTTTTAGGTGGCTATAAGGAATTAAAAAAGAAATTACATAGTAAATTACTCGACGAGTTAGACACAAGCAAATTAAATTCAAACTTAAATGATGAATCTACAAAACAAAATATTATTAGTTTAATTGATACTTTACTCCAGGAAGAAGGAACTCCTTTAGGTTTAAGTGACAGGAAAAAATTAATTGATGAATTAATAGATGACATTTTAGGACTAGGTCCTATTGAACCACTGCTTAAAGATCCAACTGTAAACGATATTTTAGTAAATGGTCCTGAAAAAGTTTATGTAGAAAGAAAAGGAGTGCTGGAAAAAACAGATATTGTATTTGACGATGAGTTTCATCTTATGAAAGTTATAAGCCGCATTGTAAGTGGTGTTGGTAGGAGAGTAGATGAATCCTCACCAATGGTAGATGCAAGGCTAAAAGATGGTTCAAGAGTTAATGCTATTGTTCTGCCCCTTTCCATAGATGGGGCAGCTTTATCAATTAGAAAATTCTCAGAGAAAAAATTCATGCTTGAAGATTTAATAAAGTTTGGAGCAATGACTGAAAACATGTGTGAGATGTTAAAACTTTGCGTGCTTTGCAGGTTAAATATTATTGTTTCTGGTGGTACTGGTTCTGGGAAAACAACATTTTTAAATGCACTTTCAAGATACATACCTAATCACGAAAGAGTTGTAACTATTGAAGATGCTGCAGAATTACAACTTCAAAGAGATCATGTAGTTAGACTTGAAACAAGACCACCAAATTTAGAAGGAAAAGGTGAAATTACACAAAGAGACTTAGTTAAAAATGCACTTAGAATGAGACCAGAAAGAATAATCTTAGGAGAAATTAGATCTGGTGAAGCACTTGATCTTTTACAAGCAATGAATACAGGTCATGATGGCAGTATGGGAACATTACATGCAAACACAAGCCGTGATGCATTTAGCAGATTAGAAACAATGTGTTTAATGTCTGGGATTGAATTGCCACAAAGAGCAATCCGAGAACAAATTGCTTCAGCAGTAAATTTAATTTGTCAGTTAAACAGATTTTCTGACGGCTCAAGAAGGGTTACCCAGATATCAGAAGTAACAGGCATGGAAAATGGTGTTATCACAACCCAAGACATTTTTACATTTGAGCAAAAAGGAGTTGATGAAAACAGTAAAGTAAAGGGTATATTTAAACCATCAGGTATTAGACCAGTGTTTTCAAAAAGAATTGAGGCAATGGGGTATAAGCTCCCTCCAAATATGTTTAATCTATGCTAGCTCCAATAATTTTTTCAGTCTTTGTATTTTTTGTAGTGATATTAATCTGCTTATCCATTTATTATTTTTGGCAAAGAAAAGAAAATTTAAAATATCAAAGTCAAAGAGTTGAACAAGTAATTAATATACAAACCCTTGGATACAGTGAAGTATCCCAAAGTTCAGTTACTGAAAATCAAGAACAAACACTAAGAAGGGATTTACGGGTTAGTACAATTCCTTGGTTAAATGATTTACTTCAAAGATTGTTAAAAAACAGATCTGATTTTCTTTTAACTTTAATTGAGCAAAGCGGATTAAAAATTAAAGTTGGAGAATTTTTATTGTTTATAGGACTTGTTGGATTAATTGGTGGAATGTTAGTTGATTTATTTTTCCATATTCCTTTAATAGGACTAGTCTTTGCAATTCTCCCTTTTGGGTTATTAAATTTTTTAAAAGCTAAAAGGATAGATGATTTTGTTAAACAATTACCCCAGGCACTTGACATGCTTGGTTCTGATTTAAGAGCAGGGCTTGATGTTCAGACAGGATTAAAACACTTAGCAGAAGAGTTTCCTTCTCCACTTGGTGAAGAATTTGGAAAAGTAATTATTGAAGTTAATTTAGGACTATCTTTAAATGAAGCACTACAAAATCTTTCTGCAAGAGTTAATGCAATGGATGTACAAATTTTATGTACTGGAATAATAATAAATAGAGAACTTGGTGGTAATCTTTCAGAATTAATTGGAAGTATCGGTGAAACCGTAAGAGAAAGATTTAGATTAAAAGGAATGGTTAAAGCTCTTACTGCCGAAAGCCAGATGTCTGCTTATCTTCTGCTTTCTTTACCTATTGGCATTTATATAATGTTGAACTTAATTGCTCCTGAAACTTACAGTACCTTTGTAAAAGATCCAATGGGAAAAAATATTTTAATTGGGTGTGTTATTTCTATGACTATTGGTTATTTAATGATAAATAAAATTACTAAGTTGGAGGTGTAGGAAAAGACAAATGACAAACCTAATGATTATTCTAAGTAGTGTATGTGCATTTGGTGCAATATTTTTAATTTGCATAGTAATCTACAGGACAAGAGCAATATCTGCTGAATCAAGTGAAATAAGTAAAAGATTACAATTTTGGTTATCTGAAAAAAGCGAATCTGCAAAGTACACCCCCGACACTCAAGATAAAGAAGATAAAGATGAAAGTTTTGCAAAAAGAGTTTTAATTCCTCTTGGAGAACAAGTAGGGAGCTGGTTTAGCGAGAAGGTGCCTTACAGTAAACAGTCAGCTGCAAGAAAGCTTTTAATTAAAGCTGGCTTCAGGGATAAAAAAGCACTTCAGTTTTTATATACAATTAAAATAACCTTAGCTATTGTACTTGCAGTAATTCCATTTTTTATTCTTTCAGTAATAGGAAAAAATTTACAAACTGGAATGTTTCTTGCTTTTATTGTAGGTGCTGTTGGATTTATATTTCCAAATATTTTTTTAGATAAACTAGTAGCAAAAAGACAACAAAGCATTGATCGCATCTTGCCAGATGCCTTAGATCTTTTAGTCATATGTACTGAGGCTGGTATGGGAATTGATCAGTCATTACTAAGAGTTGCTTCAAATATTGGGAATAAAGGAAAAGATCTAGCTGAAGAAATTATTCTTACAAACAGAGAAATGAATTTAGGACAAGACAGGACTACTTGTTGGTTAAACTTAGGAACAAGAACAAGTTCAGAAGAATTAAAAAGTCTTGCAAGGATTATAATTCAGTCAGAAAAAGTTGGTTCTAGTATTGGAGGTGTGCTTAGAAGCCAGGCAAATTTTTTAAGGGTTAGACGAAGACAAAAAGCAGAAGAAACAGCAGCACAAATGACAATTAAAATGATGCTTCCAATGGCACTGTTTATTTTTCCATGTGTTTTAGCAGTAAGTGTAGGACCTCCTGTACTTCAATTAATTTCAACACTTGGGAGTGGTCTGCCACAATAATTATCTTGAGCAAGATAAAAAATTCCTAAAAAAGGAACATTTACTATTGCTTATTGTTCTGATAAGAGTACTGTGAAGCCATTCATTAAGACTTTATTTTTATTAACTTTAATTAGTGCTTTTTGTATTCAAACAATAATCCCTGTAAGTTCAAAAGTTTTCTTTCTTGAAGCAGATTACTATCAAGATAAAACTCAAATAAAAAAATTAAACCTTGGAAAAGGTGAAATCATATCAAGTGATAAAACAATTTTAAGAGTTGCAGTAAGTGATCCAGCAATTGTAGATCTTCAGGTGCTAAATGAAAAAGAGGTTTTTGTTAGAGCTAAAAAATTAGGTATAAGTACAATAATTATGTGGGAAAAAGAAACTTCACATCCAGCAAGATTTGATATCTCAGTTTGGCCTGATATTGATTATTTAACTAAGCAACTACAAGACCTAGATAAAAATATTACAGTAGAATACATTCCACCAAGTTCTAATATAAGTTCTACATCAAAAACTTCAAGCGAACAAACATCAGTTGCTACTAGTTCATTATCACAAGCAGCAGCATCTTCTTCTACTCCTTCTCCAACTGCAGGTAGTTCCAGCTCTACTACGTCATCATCTACAGCAGCAACTAGTGGAAAAATAATTTTAAAAGGAGAAGTTTCAAATGCAGAGATAATTGCCAGAGCTCTTCAAATTGCAGGTGTGTATGTAGGGGATCAAGGAATAAAAATTATAAGTCAACCTGGTGGACAAATTGTTGATGGGTTGGCAGGAAGATATGACATATCTGCAAATTCAGATTCTCAAGGGCAAACTCAAACCCAAGGTTCAGCTGTATCTTTTGGTGCACGTGACCCAATAAAATTTACCTCAAATAGATATGCAAATCTTAGTCGTGGTGTAATTGCAACTACACAAAATGGATCAGTAATTAGTTTTTTAACAGTAAAAGATCCTCCACAAGTATCAGTTGCTATAAGGTTTTTTGAAGTCTCAAGAAGTGTTGCAAGAAATTTAGGTTTTAATACAACGTTTGGCGGCAGCACAATTCAAGGTGGAACATTTATTGGTGGGAGTGGAATCGGGCAGCTTTTAGGACAAATTGGTTCAATAGCAAATTTAACTGAATTTAAAGCTGCAAGTGGAGGTTCAGCTCCTGAATTTGGTTTTGGTCATGGTTCAGTTGCAGGTGGATCAGTTGTTGCACAAACAATTGGAGATGGTGTAACTGGAGCAATCTTTAATCCAGATAATGGTATTGGAGTTGTTCTTCAGGCTCTTCAAGAAAGAGGAGAAATTAAAACACTTGCTGAACCGAATCTTGTAGTTGCAAACGGAGAGCCAGCTTCATTTTTAGCTGGTGGAGAAGTACCAATTGTAAGATCAGTTTTTACAGCTGGTGGTGCAAGCCAAGATATTACTTATGAACCTTTTGGAATAAGGTTTGTAATACTACCAACAGTAACTGGTGAAAATAAAATTTATTTACAACTTAGTCCTGAAATAAGAGATATTGATACTAATCTTTCAAACCTTGTTGTACCAGTAGGTTCAACATCAGTAAGACCACCTGCATTTAGGACAAGAAGAACACAAACACAGGTTGAACTTGAAACAGGACAAGCATTTGCTATAAGTGGACTTTTAAGAGAAGACAATACAAGAAACCTCCGTAAAGTACCAGGCATTGGTGACATCCCAATCTTAGGGACTTTATTTAGAAGCAAGTCATTTAGACAAGGTGAAACAGAATTACTTGTTGTTGTTTCACCACAAATTGTAAGACCAACTTCGGTGGCTAAAATATCCAAGCTTGCTAAACCAGAAATTCCATATCATGATTTTGATGAGCTAGCACCATTTAAACCTTACATAAAGAAAGATGATGAAAAAGGTCCTGATATGAAAGAGCCTTTAGATGCAGGGAAATATAATGAGTCTACAAATAAGAAAGTAGATAACAACATTTCTTTAAACAATGAATATAGTGAACTTAGAAAACTAAATAATTTTAAAAAAAATGAGGATAAACTTAAAAGACAACAACAATTACTAAATGCAGCATGGAGAATTGAAACTGCACGTTATGCACAAGCTCAGGAAGCTATGAGACTTGCAAGAGAAAATAAGATTTCCTCGTATTAATTAACCAACTTTAATCCCAAATCATCAGCAATTTGAAGAAATGCATTTTTTAGTTTTGCAGGATCATTTATAAATATTACAGGCTCTGCTTTTCCAATAGTTTCAACTTGATATTTAAAATTATTAATAGTAGTTTGTGATATAGCTAAAGTAAGTACTATTGAATAAATTTTAATTTTTGCATCAGTTAGTGATTTAACTTTTTGCCCAAGTGCACTAAAAGTATGTGCTGTTGGTTCACCATCAGTAAAAAGAATAATTACTTTTTCAGAATTTGGTCTGTCGCTTTTGTCAAATACATACTTTGCATTAGTAAGTCCAGCATTTATATTTGTACCACCATTAGGATAACTATAAGTAACAATTGGATTTGTAAAGGAGCCAGTACCACTTGTTGCCATGATGGATAGTTTATTAGTAACAGTATCAAAGTTAACAGGATTTACAAGGCTTAAGTAAGGTAATGTTCTTTTCATATATTTAGAAACATTTCCTCCTTCTAGTTCACTACAATACCAGTTAGATGTCATATCAGCAGTATAAGAACTACTTTCAAAAGTTACTAAACCTAACTTTAAAGCAGCTGAACCATATATTTTTACAGTATCAATAAAAGCACTAACACCATCTATTGCACTTGCAACTGGTTCTATATAAGAAGCTGCTCTAGTAAAATAATTGTCTACAACTGCTTGATTTGTACTTTTATTGTCATTAAAAGTTTGTGCAAGTTGTTTATCTTCACCAGATACATTTAATGCTGCTAATTGATTAATTCTGTAACCAGTTAAAGCTATTCTTCTAAGCCCACTAGCCATATCGTGATTTACTATAAATCCTCTGTCAGGATCATTGATATAAATACTTTTGCCACTACTATAGGTTGCAGTTGCAGGAATATCAGTTCCTGGTGTGTTAATTACTACATCAGTGATATTAGAAAGAGTTGTCACAAGGCCGTTTGCTGTAATCATTGTGCCTATGCCTGGCTGATACTGGGACTGAGTAATAATCACATCTGTAGTCAGTGGTCCTAAACCTGACATTCCTTGTGTTTGTACATATGCAGTTCCAATATAAGTACTTACTGTAGCAAATCTCATTGAGCCCGATAAGTCAACTACAAATACAACATCATATGGTGGTAATTCTGCTTCTCTTGTTATTGAGATCATTGAATTACTTGTAAACAGTTTTGCAAAGTATGATTTTGTAGTATGTGCTGAAGTTACTGTTACTTTACCGCGATTTAAGTCAGTCATGATGGTTAAAGTAATTGGTTGTTGTTTAAATAAAGCTCTTAAGTTATCACCTGATGTAAATGTTTTTGAATAAGTTAATGTTGTTGGACTACCCATACCAGTAGCAGAGTAATAGTTACCAATCATTGTGTCATTAGAAACATTCATTTTAAAGATCCGAATAGTTTCATTTACTGCTTTTCCTGCATCAGCACCATTTCTAAAATATTCTTGTGCTCCAGCTACAGCTGCAGACTCAGTTGCTTTTTCAAGTGAACTTCTTACAATACCGTTATAACTCATATCTATTGCAAGTGCTGAAAAAGAAATAATCACGCTCATTAAAAGAGCTGCCATGGGTATAATTGATCCAGGATTATTTCTTACTTTATGTCTCACTTTTACTTCTCCTAATTTAATACAGGTCTCCTTGAGCGTTCAAGAAAACAAATTGCTTGTGCTGAAAGCTGTATACCATTTCGCCCAAAAATTGGTGCACCAAATAATCTACCTGGATCAAAAGTTGGAACTTTAACACCACTATTTGGTGGTGGAAAAATAGCATTCACTACAACTTTTGTGCTTGCTATTCCATCAGCTTGTCCATTTGTAACTGTAGAACTGTTTGAAGCATTTGTAACATTAAAAGAAAACTGACTTGAGCTAAACACAGCACCTGGATAATGAATGCTGGCTGCATAAGTTGAAAAAGAAGCAACATCATAGGTTGCTGTCCTTTTTGCATGTATTGAAATTGAACTTGCTACTTGTTGAGCTGCGATATTTAATGCATTTTTAATGTACATTATTCTTGAAAGTTCAAGTAAACCAAAAATTAAAAATAAAAACACTGGTATTGCAAATGCAGCTTCTACCATTATTGCTCCTAAATCTCTTCTTAAAATATTTTTCATCTTTCAAACCTTCCTTCAATTTTAAATATTGCTTTTGAACTTAAAGTTATACTGTCTTTAAAAATATTTCCTGGATTTATTACTACAGGAATTGGACTGTTTACTCCAGGTCCACTTCCAGGATATGTAATTTCTACTTCTACAAAATCAATTGCACCGGGATCATTTTTTCTGTCAAATGGCAAATTATCCTGAACACCACTAATTTCATTACCAGCTGGATTTAAGTATCTAATCATAAATTGTGCTCCTTCTTCAATTACACCCATTACTCTCACACTATTTTTTATTAAGTTTTCAATTTCATAACGTGAAATAGTACTCTTACTCATGTAGTTAGCATCAACACTTTCTTTAACTGATGAACCAATTCGTGCAGCTTCTTTAGCTCCATACTCTAAAGCACTTTGGATATAATACATTCGTGAAGCTTCAAAAATTACTCCAATAAACATTATTAAAAGTGGAGTAACTAAAGCTAGTTCAAGAAGCACATTCCCCTTATCTGATCTAAAATTAAACATTGTTAGTTATTTGGAGAGCATACACAATCATCACCTGATTGTCTGCAAACACCGATCTCTCCATCTTCCAGTCTGCATTCCCCTTCCTGACAAACTCCTGCTTCATCAAGAATACAATCACCTTCTGCAAAAACAGGAAGTTGTAAAGTTGGAATAAGAAATGCTATAACCAGTAACTTATAAATTATTTCTTTCATAAGTACCTCCTACATTAATGTTCTTCCCTAAGTATAGTAAGGTTGTCAGTGAAAGCTCAGTGATCACCAGAACATAACAAAAATTTTTAAGGATACCCCGATCAACTTTAGGATAACCCTAATCTAAATTGAAAATTGCCACTTGAAAGAAAAGAGGTAAGGTTTTTACTACTAGGTAGGCTTCACTGAAAAAGTCTGAGAGATTTCATAGGTAAATTTCTGTAAAAGGTGTAACACTATTTTCTTAGGCACAATAGATACCCACGCTCCCAAATTCTGGTTCTGACTTCTTCTACAATGGAGCTAAGATCTCTTTAAAAAAACTTTTCAGCAGAAATTATAAACAAATTCTTATCTAATCTTTTTATTACACTTCCTTCATAAACTATCTGAATAACCGGAATATTAC
Source organism: Candidatus Melainabacteria bacterium (assembly GCA_016193285.1). Taxonomy (NCBI): domain Bacteria; kingdom Bacillati; phylum Candidatus Melainabacteria; species Candidatus Melainabacteria bacterium. Next base: position 103,328 of record JACPSL010000018.1, on the reverse strand, counting down.
CTAAGTATTTTGCTTGTGTAATATGATGCGACTTTATTTCCTTTGACGCAAGCTTTACCTCTATAAGTAACCAGGGTTTCTTATCTTTTATAATTAGAAAGTCTGTTTCTTTTCCATCTTTTGTTCTAATAAAATTCAAGTCATAATATCCATATCCAGAATCATTCCAGAAGGAAACTAGTATAAAAAGTTCACATGCAACATAATTTTCAAATCTATTTGATTCATTGTTAATTCTTGTCCAGTCATAGAAATAGACTTTTTGTTCTTTTCTTACCGATCTTGAAATATTTTTTGTATAGGGTTTAATAAAAAACAATATGTAAGTTAATTCTAATGCTTTAAGATAATTTTTAGCTGTTCTGAAATTTACTTCTAAATCTTCACTTAGTGAATTAATTGATAAAAGTGCTCCTATTCTTTCTGGCAGTAAATCAATTAATAGTGCAGTTTTTTCCAGGTCTTGAATCTGTGATATCTCTCTCAAATCTTCATAGATTAGCCTGTCAACATAAGACTTTTTCCACTTTGTATGGAAATCTTCAGAAGCTATTTTAAAGGGCTCTGGAAAACCACTGAATCTTAGTAGCTGATCAATTGAGTTTTTAGATTTAACTTTCCTACTTATTCTTAATTCAATAAAGTCTATTGCTGATGCTAGCTTCTCTTCAACATTTTTTCCCCTTGCTGAAATTTCACTTAGCGTTAAAGGTAACAAATGATATAAAAAATATCTTCCTGCAAGACTATCTCCAGATTTTCTAAACAGATCTAACCTTGCACTTCCAGTAATTATTGTTTTCATTCTGCCTTCATTTTTGTCAAAATGCTCTTTTAATATATTTTTCCATTTTCTTAGTTTGTGGATTTCATCAAAACAAATCCAGACCTTCTTCCTGTTCCCTATGTTGTTAGAATAAAAATTTGAATTTTCTCTATAATTTGATCTTGTAGAAGCTAAATCCCAATTAAAATAAAACTCTGAGCAATTATGCTTATGCAATAATTCTTTAGCAAGAGTTGTTTTCCCTATTTGTCTTGGCCCTGCAACAAAAGACATTTGTCTTAGATTGCTATCTTTTTCTATTAAACTATATAGCTCTCTTTCTATCATGGCTACTTTGCAGTATACCACAAAATAGACATGGCTATATTGTAGTGCTATACAATCAAGTCTTCTAATGATAAATTATTGACATTTGTGAAAGCAACTAAGCAGCAATAGATCATGTAAGAATGCTTCTTGAAATCTTAAAGCAAGCAGAATCTCCAAGGTTTTTAAAAATGCTTGATGGATTTAATGCTATGTATTAAATAGCTACTCAGGTGGTGCTAGATCAGGAAGTATATTTTCGATATCAGGAGGTACTGCTTCTATTACAGGTGCAGCTTGTACTGGTGGGATTACAGGTTGTGGAGCTTGTAAAGGAGGTGGCACAACTTGCACTTCAGGAGCAGCTTGTGGGAGAGGAGCAACTTGTGGAAAAGGAGCTTGTCCTAGTGGAGCAGGGACTTGTAATGGAGGAACTTGTGGTGTAGGAACTTTTATTTCAGCTGAAACAATATCTCCCTTTATGCTTGATATAAGTGCAACTAGTTCATTTTTTTCTTTTTCTGGGACATTTTGTTTTGCAAGAGCATCAAGTAATATTTTTACTGATGTACCCCACTCAATTTCTGTAATTTTTAAATTTTGGTGAGCTTCTTTCATATTTTTCCCTGTATATTTTTGTGGTCCACCACTTCTATCACAAAGGAACTCAGTTATAAGGAACTTTAGTCCTGGCTTATTAATTTCAGAGATTGCAGCTACAATGTTTGGATTTGCAGTAATAATAGGATCAGAAACTAACCTTTCAGTAAAATCATCTACAACAGCGCTAATCACAAATACTCCTCCAAGCCTGTTATATAAGGAAGCTTGTACTTGTAGTGTTTGTGCATAAAGAGGAAGACTATTAAAGAATATAGCAACTAAAAATAAAATAGCATAAAGAAAATTCTTTCTAGAGTTTGTACTTTTCATCTTTCTTTTTCCTTTCTTGGATCCTAAGAATAACTTCTTTTATTTTTAACATAGATTGCCAAGGAATGAAATTTGTATGTCTTTGTTTTCAACTTAGTGCTTGTCTTAAATCATCTATTAAATCATTTGTATTTTCAATTCCTACTGAAAGTCTAATTAAACTTTCTGTAATACCAAGCCTTGCTTTATGATTATCAGGAACTCCTGCATGAGTCATTGTAAACGGGAAATTAATCAGCGATTCAACTCCCCCAAGACTTTCAGCAAGTGCAAAGAGCTTAGTTGATTCAACTATTTTTTTAACAATGTCTCTTCCACCTTTTACTTCAAAAGATATCATTCCACCAAACCCAGTCATTTGTTTTTTTGCAAGTTCATACTGAGGGTGAGATTTTAAGCCTGGGTAATTTACTTTTTTTACTATTGGATGTTTTTCTAGAAACTCTGCTACCTTGATTGCATTTTCTTCATGTTTTTTCATTCTAAGTGCCAAGGTTTTAACCCCTCTTAGTATGAGCCATGAATCAAGTGGTCCTGGTGTTGCACCAAGAGCATTTTGATAAAACTTTATTTTTTCATAAATATTTTTATCACTTACAATTACTGTGCCACCAACTACATCACTGTGCCCACCTAAGTATTTAGTTGTGCTATGGATTACAATGTCTGCACCAAGATCAAGAGGCTTTTGAAAAAATGGGCTTGCAAATGTATTATCAACAGCCAGTAGGGGCAGATGGCCATCCGCCCTTTGTCTTGCGACTTTACTAATAGCACTTATATCACAAAGTCTTAGCATAGGGTTAGTTGGTGTTTCAATCCAGATTAATTTAGTTTTTGATGTAATTCCATCTTCAAAGTTTTTTTGATTTGTACCATCTACATAAGTAGTTTTAATATTGAAGTTAGGAAATACTCTGTTAAAGAGTCTAATTGTACCGCCATAAAGATCATCACAAGCTAAAATCTCATCACCAGCTTGTAACAAGCATAAAACATTTACTGTAGCTGCTAATCCAGAAGCAAAACAAAGCCCATATTTTCCATTTTCAAGTGAAGCTAAAACAGTTTCAAGTGCTGCTCGTGTAGGGTTTCCAGTTCTTGAATATTCATAGCCTTTGTGTTTTCCTAGAGCATCTTGTGTAAAGGTAGATGTCTGATAAATAGGTGTAATAGTTGCACCAGTAGTTGGATCTGGTTCTTGACCAATGTGAATTGCTTTTGTTTCAAATTGCATATTTTTATTTTATCACTTGTGGTAGAGTTTTATTTATCGATTACAAATTGCTTGGATGTAATTCCTCTTGGGGTAGCAACAGTAACAATACCTTGAACTTGTTCTTTAAGATCTTCTTTATTTAAAACTAACTTTATCGTAAGGCTCCTGCCATTTTTTGAAATAGAAGTTATCTTTTGGTTTATATTTAGATTGCTTGGGAATACTGTAACTATAGTGTTTTCACTACCTTTATTACTTCTTAAGACTGTTTTCTTACCATCTTTAGTAAAAAGTGGTTTTTTATCTATAAAGCCATTGCCTAATAAACCTAAGATAACATTGTTATTTTTCTTTTTTACTTGAATCTTATTAATAACTGGTTTTGAAATGATTTTTTCTTTTCCAGAAGTAATGGCTACAATGTTTAAAGAATTAACAATTCTAACTGATCCAATAAAGGTAGTATCCTTATTTGATGTTAGTTTAAATGTCATTTTGCCCTTAGCAATATTACTAGGCATTTGAAAACTTAAAATAAAATTATTTAAATTTTTTGAAGTTGAAGTTAATGTAAACGGAATATTTTTAAATTCAGTACCCTTACTATCTACCAGATCAAGAGCAACTATATCTGAACTAGAAATATCGTTTGCAAGCTTAATTTCAAATGTTAGGCTTGAATCACTATATGCAAGACTAACATTACTAGACAACTCATCTGGTGTAAGCGATTGCCAAGCAGTATTAGGTAATTGAGAGGATAAAATAAGTTCAATTTCCTTCTCATTACTTTTTGTTTCATTTCCTTGATCCGTAGCAATTGGAGGAGGAGATGTTATTGGCTCTTCAGGTACTTGTGGACTTGGTGTTGGAGATGTAATAGGTACTGGTGTTTGTGGAGGAGGTTCTAAAGGTAAAAACAGACCACCACCACCTAAACTTGGAGCACCACCAGTTGTAGTACTTGAGGTTGTAGATGAAGTAGTGCTTGAAGTTGTTGAGGTAGAAGTACCACCTGTAGAAGTACTTGAGGTTGTTGAAGTAGAGAAACCACCTGAAGAAGAACTACTACTTGATGATGAGCTACCATCTACTCCACCTGAAGAGCTACTTGAAGAAGAAGATGATGAACTACTAGAAGAAGATGATGATGAACCACCTGAGGAAGAACTACTACTTGATGATGAAGATGAACTTGAACTACTTGATGAGCTAGAAGAAGATGAACTTGAGGAAGATGAACTAGAAGAAGAAGATGATGATGAACCACCTGAGCTAGAAGAAGATGAACTTGAGGAAGATGAACTAGAAGAAGAAGATGATGATGATGATGAACCACCTGAGCTAGAAGAAGATGAACTAGAAGAGGAACTTGACGAACTTGATGATGAAGATGAACTTGAACTACTTGATGAGCTTGATGAGGAAGATAAAGTTATGTCTTCGTTGTATTGAATACTAATTCTTGCATGATTACCGCTGCGTTCTAAATTTCTTATTACGACATCTGTACCTTGCCAATTTAGATGAACTTCTTGATCAGGTTGTATAGTATTTTTGAATGTAGCATTTCTTTCTGCTTGCCAGTCACCATCATTGTACGGTTGATTGTTGTAACTATATACTTTTAATCCAACTGAATAAAGACTTCTACCAAATCTTGATGCAGTAAAATCAAGATTTAAATTGTGCGCTGCACTAAGTTCAACTCCCATACTGTAATGATCTATGAACTCTGTTTCACCAGTCCTACTATAACAGTAAGTTACATCACTTATATTTGGTAGCGTTAAATAAATAAAATCAGTTATGTTATTAACTTTAACTGGTACTTGAAGGATAAGAGGTTTACTAGGATCAGAAGTAAGATCGTCGTTATCACTGTATAAGTCATATATTCCAGTCTTTGATATTGATTTTACTTGAGCTCCTTTTAACCAGCCAAGAATAGCTCTTTCCATAGGACTCCACCAAAATCCATTGTTTGGGCCCATATTTGAAGTTGGGCTTCTTGGTGAATCATTGCAGCTGTCAAATACCTGGTTTGCTATTACGTTTTGAGGATTGCCACCTTCACAATTGATATTTAAATATGGATGAGGAAATTTTATAGTGTGTCCAAATTCATGTTGAAAAGTTCTTTCGTTGAAAGAGGAAGTAATAATATCTGGATACCATGCACCAGCAGCACAAAAAGCGGCAGTACCTTGTGGTATATAACAATTCTCATACTGCTTGAAGGCATCAAGCAATATTTTGTACATTGTGTATACTGAAAAGTCAAAGCTGCTTCGCCAGTTTGTTTCATTGATTCCTAGATTAGTAAGAACATTACTTATAATTGGGTTTTGATTTAGTTGGCAACTTATATTTGTAGGTCCATTATAATAAGCTTCTTTTATTTCATAAAACATCCTGACTTGATTATTAGACAATCTGTTTATTACATTTATGATTGGATCGATTAAATTTTTTAGGTTTACATTGTCTTGTCCATAAGGAACTGCATAAGGATCAAACCCGCCTTCTGGGTTTGTGTTTCTTATTTTAATAAGCCAGCCTCTCTTATCACCTATCCATGGAGTTAATTGAAGTCTAGGAAGTAAAACAGGACGAGTTTCATTGGTTGAGGTGCCGTCAATCATCCAAGTAATGAGATAATCTTGACCACCCATTGTTTTTACAGCAATAAATTTAGTTCCAGTACACTGAGGACCTCCAATTTGAGCAACAATATCATCGATTATAAGTTCAGGAACAGTATAGCTGGTAGGAACTGTGCCACTTAATTGAACATCAGTGATTGACCAAGCTTGATTTGTAAAAGTAGCATTTGCTGTAATAGTAAATGCTGGAGTAGTTTGAGATGTACCAGTTAAGTTTAGATGAGCTGATTGAGGTTTGTAATGTTCATAAGCTCCAAGTAAGTTTGAAGGGGTAGAGGACAGGTACATCTTAACTGTGTCAGAAAATGGTGTTTCATTGTTACCACTAGTAGATCCTGAAAAACTTGTTTGTGACTGAGCAAGAAGTATAGTACTTTTATCTTTATGATTTTCTAAAAGAGGAATAGTAAAAAGATTTCCATAGTTAATGCCTAGTGCTGCAAGGGTTGGAAGATTAATAGACAATACGAAGATTAAACAAATTAATTTTTTCATTTTTTACAGGGATATTATACCCACTTAATAAATCTTAGAAACAAATCCCTGATTAAACCTAAGATATAAAGCTATTTACTTAAAAACTGATCAAGCAAATCTATCTTTGTTAAAAGTCCAACTGGCTTGTCACTTCTTTTTACAATAATTGCTGAACCGCCAAGAGCAAATTCTTTAAATGCTTCTTCTGCTTCAGTATTTTCATCAAGCTCTGGGAAAGGCTTGCCCATTATTTTTTCAATAGGATCATTAGTCTGAATTGTTCTATCAAAAATCCCCTGCATTAATGCAATTTCACTTAAGCTCCCAACATAACCATTTCCTTTTACAACAGGTAATTGTGAAATGCTGTCTTTTCTCATTACTTCAATTGCTTCTTTGACAGTAGCTCTGTAATTTATAGAGATTAGCTTATCTGAAAATTCTTTTTTTGTTAACAATTCTTTTAATGTTATCCTGTATGGGCTGCCTGCAAGAAATCCCATTTCTTTCATCCATTTGTCTGAGTAAATCTTACTTAGATAAGCTCTTCCAGTGTCAGGAAGAATTACTACTACTATGTCATTCTCTTTTAAGTTTTTAGCAATTCTTATAGCTCCACAAACTGCAGCTCCAGCAGATCCACCAGCTAAAATCCCTTCTTCTTTTGCTAGCTTTCTAGCTGTTTCAAAAGCATCTTTATCATTAACTCTTTCAAATTGATCAATTAACGACAGATTTACATTGCGAGGTAAAAAGTCTTCTCCAATTCCTTCAATCTTATATGACTTACTATAATCACCTGAGTAAATTGATCCTTCAGGATCTACACCAATTATTTTAATTTTTGGATTTTTTTCTTTTAAAAATTTAGCAATTCCAGAAATTGTTCCACCTGTTCCAACTCCTGCAACAAGATGTGTAACTTTTCCATGTGTATCTTCCCAAATTTCTGGTCCAGTTGTTTCATAGTGAGCTTTTGGATTATCAGGATTTTGAAACTGATTTGGTAAAAATGCTCCGGGAATTTCTGTAGCTAGTCTTTGAGCTACATTGTTATAACTCTCTGGACTTGAAGTAGCAGTAGTAGGCACTTTTACTACTTCAGCACCATATGCTTTAAGAAGTGCAAACTTTTCTTCACTCATTTTATCTGGCATTACTAGTACACACCGATATCCTTTTACAGCTGCAACTTGAGCAAGTCCTACGCCAGTGTTTCCACTAGTAGGTTCAATTATTGTTCCTCCTGGTTTTAATAATCCTTTTTTTTCTGCTTCTTCAATCATTTTTATTGCAGGACGATCTTTAACAGATCCGCCAGGATTAAAAAACTCTGCTTTGATAAGAATTAGTGGCTTTAAACCTTTTGTTATCTTTGTAAGTTGAATTAACGGAGTGTAACCTATTGTTTCAAGAATATTTTTTTTGTATTTTAGTTTTGTTTTTTCAAGAATTTCTCTCACGGTTAACTAAATAAAATAACATACCTGCTTCTTTATTTAGTTAACCCGTATCCTAAAAACGTACCATTTGCTGGATCAATAAATAATTCCTTTTGTCCTTGTTCACCTTTAACTTCAAGTTTCCAAACAAGTGTGCCGTCTTCTGTTATAAGTTCTGCTTTTTTAACTTTACCGTGATATTGAGATGTAGCAAATTTCTTTGCATCTTTTTTTGAAATTGCTGCAAGTTTTTTTATGTTATTTGTTGATTCAGGAATTACTAATGAGCTTCTTTGACGAGTTTGTATTTCTGGTGCTCTATAACCACACGTAGCAAATGCAAGATCGCTTGAGATTAAAATTAAACTAATTAATAAAAATAATATTTGTTTCATGACAATATTCTCCCGAGTTGAGATATACCTCCACGAACAAATTTTTAAACAAAGTGTAAATTAGGGCGTTTCATATGTCTTCTGAAATTAGATTGATGCTCAGGTGGAAGAGTACTAGCTTGAGAGCGAGATATTGCTTCTCTATCCCGTGAAGAAAAACTCTTTTGAGGTCGTCTAATTTTGCTATAGAGAGCTAAAGGTCCTATCTTTATAGATGTCATATTTCCTCCTTTTAAAAGATGCTTAAATAATAATATTTAAATAATCTATTTCATTTTGTTCTTATAGTCAATAGCTAAGTAGATAAAATTTATTTAATCTAGCGTGTCTTATAATAGGACAGTCAAGGTATTTAAGGGCGCTTAGTTTAATGGCAAAACGCTTCCTTCACACGGAAGAAAGTATTGGTTCGATTCCAATAGTGCCCAATCTACTGCTTAAACACCCCAGTTATATCAAATACTCTAAATAAGTCAGATGTAATAATTGTCATTGTAAGTAATGAAAATATTACTAAGCTAATAATGCAAACTCCCTTATCAAGTTTCCCTATAAAACTTCCAAGCATTTTTTTATCCTTTAATTTTTTCTTGTGCTTCATTGCTTAGATATCTTTCCTCGCAAGAAAAGTTTTTAAACTAAAAATAAATTAAAAGAATATAAAATTTTTATATGACCCGTTAACCCTAAATTAGAAATACAGTTAGAAACTTCCTGGCTTATATACTTGTCATATATCTTATGATAATCCCAGAAATAAGCTGGAAAAGAAAAATTGGTGAACCACATGAGTCACCTGGAGTAGTAAAAGTAATTGGTCCTGAAGGAGGACTGCCTAATTTTGATGATGGATATTTTCAAGGCATCCCATTAGGTGGCTTTGGAGCAGGGACTTTTTCTCAATCATTTAGAGGAGATTTTTCAAGATGGCATCTAGAAGTTGGGAAGCATATTTATAAAACAATTTTTCCCTGTCAGTTTGGTTTCTATGAGAATGGAACAGCTTTTATTCTAAATGATTATAAACCAAATGATAACTCTCTGTCTTCTTGGGTTTGGAAAAAACAAAATGGCACTTATCATGCATTATATCCAAGAGCTTATTTTGAATATGAAGGATTAAATTTAATTCAAGAACAATTTTCTCCAATCATTCCACACAATTATCAGGATACTAGTTATCCTCTTGCAATTTTTAGATGGCATATTTCAAATCCTACTAAGAGTGAAAGAGAGATTTCATTACTTTGGAGCTGGCAAAGTATATTTGGAAGCAAGGAAAATTTCTTTTATCAAGAAAACAATTTTTATGGATTAATTTTTGATAACTTAAGCCAGAAAAAAGACTACAAATATGGACAAATGGGGATTTTTGTTCAAAGAGAAGATGTAGAAGTAAGTTATGCAAATGCTTTCTCTGAGCATGGAGATGGCTCTGAGATTTGGAAAACATTTTCAAAAGTGGGAGCTCTTAGCTCTTCATCAAATTTAAAAGATTCTCCTGGTGCAATCTGTGCAAAAGTAAAGCTAAAACCTTATGAAAGAAAGACAATTGTTTTTGTACTTGCTTGGGATTTCCCAATATTGGAATCTGGTTGTGGTACTAAGTGGTACAAGCACTATACAAAGTTTTTTGGCAGAGATGGGAAGAACGTAGTAAAAATTGCACGCAAAGCATTTAATAATCATGAAAAATGGATAAGTGAAATAAAAAATTGGCAGGAAGAATTTTTACGAACTGATAAACCTGACTGGTTTAAGATACTTTTGATTAATGAACTATATTTTCTAGCAGCTGGAGGAACAATCTGGACAGCAGGGAGAGAACAAGCATCAACGTATCGGCGTATCGGCGTATCGGCGAAATCAGAACAAAGAGAGAGCAACTTGTTTTTTAGGCAAGAAGAACATTTTGGCTCTCTTGAATGTTTTGACTATCCATTTTATGAAACACTCGATGTAAGGTTTTACGGCTCGTTTCCTCTTTTAAAACTATGGCCTGAGCTTGAGATATTAATAATGAAAGACTACTTAAAAACAATTGATTTTGAAATTAAAGAGCAAAAGTTTTTTGACCATCCACTTGACAGAACAAAGGCTGAAAGAAAAGTAAAAGGAGCAGCACCACACGATTTAGGAGCACCTTATGAGGATCCTTTTTTAAAAATTAATGCTTACTCGCATATAAACGTAAATCTATGGAAAGATTTAAATTCAAAATTTATACTTTTAATTTATCGTGATTTTTATTTTACAGGTAAAAAAGATATTGAGTTTTTAAAATCAGCATGGCTTCCCATAATTGAAGCAATTAAATATTTAAAACAATTTGACAGAGACAATGATTGCTTAATTGAAAATGATAATATTCCTGATCAAACATATGATAATTGGACAATGCATGGAGCTAGCACTTATTGTAATGGCCTTTGGCTAGCATCTTTATTAGCAGTAGTTGAAATCGCAAAATTATTAAATAAAGATCACGAGCTTTTTAAAAGTTGGTTTGAAATTGGAAGAATAAATCTTGAGTCAAAACTTTGGAATGGTGAATATTACTTATACGATACAAAAAGCTCACATAAAGAGAACATAATGGCAGACCAGCTTTGTGGTCAGTGGTATGCAGATCTTTTAGGGCTTGGAGATATTTTTCAAAAAGACAGAGTTGAAAAGGTTTTAAGAAAAATCTTTGAGTTCAATGTAAAAAAAATAGGTAATGGAAATATTGGTGCAATAAATGGTATAAATCCAGATGGCACTTTACTTCCAGAAAGTAAAATCTGGAAACTAAACACTCAATCAAATGAAATATGGTCAGGAGTTACATTAGCTTTAGCATCACATATGGAATTAAGGGGATTAAAAAAAGAATCACTTCAAACTGCGTTTGGTATTTATAATGTTGTCTACAATGAAAAAGGATACTGGTTTAGAACTCCTGAAGCGTGGGATATAAATGGGAACTTTAGAGCATCTCTTTATCAGAGGCCAGGATCAATTTGGGCATTTGCATTTGTAAATAATTGTGCTAGTATTTAGTTGTTATGCTTCCTTTTAACCTTGGATTTCCAGAAGTAATAGTAATCTTAGGAATTGCATTAGTTATATTTGGGCCAAAAAAATTACCTGAGCTTGGGCGTAACTTAGGAAAAGGATTAAAAAACTTTAAAGAATCATTGACTTCAACTGCTACTGAAATAAAAGCAGGCTTAACTGAAGAAGATGAAAAAAGTAAGTAATTTATAATTTTTTATCTTTATTTAAGATTTTGTAGCTCTTAACTATTGCAGGTTAAGAAGCTTGTTTTGTAATATCAGAGAAGACAATTTATTTAAAAGAGTAGAATATTTTACAAGGTTTATCAATGGTTGATGCTTTGAAAACAGTAGAAATAAAAACCACAGTTGGTTTCTGGGACAGGCAATTATTTGGTACTACTTACACTCCAAAAGATAAAAGATGCTGGTATGAAGATATAAAAAGAAGACATGTTGCAGGAGCAGCATTACTAGGTGGTACTGCATATGAACTTTTGGATTCCTGGGTATTCAAAAGGGGAGAAGATGTTTCATGGTGGAGAAAATTCATTTTCCCACTTCTAATGGGTGGTGCTGGTGCAGGAATAATCTCTACTTCAAGGAGCCCTGAAAATATTTTTGAAACAGATCTAGTTAGTAATTGGATTTCGTCAATTATTAAAATGGTAAAAGATAATTTAACCAAGAATGAAACCTTTACAAAATTATTTAGTCCTGATTTTAAAGAAAAAATAACTTCAATCTTAGAGGGCATATTATCTGGTTCTTTCCCTACAATTCAAGATGCCTTACAAGGACCAGATCATGAGAAAGATGAAAAATTTGAAGAATCACAAAAGCCAAAAGATCGATTTGAAAAAGCTTTGCAAGATTTTCTAGACATACAATCTGCAGATGATTTCTCACTTGAGAAATTAAAAGAAATAATCAAACAAAATAAAATAAGTTCTGACGATATTGTTTATCTTATTAGAAATCTTCTCTTCTATTATCCAGACACAGTTCACAATATTTCTGATGGATTATGCACTGGTCCACTTAGAGGACAGTTTCAAGAAATAGAACAGCTTCTTAATGAAGAATTGTTTAAGCCAAATGGATTAACTTGCTGTATAGAATATGATTCTGAAAGGCAAATGATTGACATTATTTCTTATCCAATTAATGCCTTCACACATGCAAGCAGACCTGGTTACCATAAACCATGTTCAGTAATATCAATCTCTCCACCTATACTAGCTGCAGGTTTGTATATGGCAGCAAACTCTTTAAAAGATATTGATAAACCTGGAATAAGTGAAAGCGAAAAAAATAAAAGAATACTTGGTTTACTAATAGACACTTTAAAATCAACTGCATCAACAGTTGAATGTGGGAAATTTGAAGTTGATGGGCAAACTGGTGAAATAAAAGAGGGGGATGAAATTAATTTAGTTGGACCACTTTCAGGGTTTCTTAGTTATCCTGTTCTAGGAGAGATGAAAGATCTTTTAGAAGAACTTGGTACTAGCCATGGTAGAAAAATAAATATAGGATTTAAAAAAGAAGATACTGGAGCAGGTACCTTAACTGCAAATGAACAAGCAGAAAAAATAAGAAGAGAAAGTCTGTATCATACTTTGAAAGCCATCGGTCTTAATATCAATCCAGAAGATACTAGAGATGAAAAAACAGTTAAACTAAAAGAGGCTCTAGTAAAGGATGATCTTTCTGGAGTATTAAAAAGCGTTAATGATATTTTGCAAATCTTAGATCTTGGTGAACGTGATTTATCAGAAGAGAAAAATAAAGAACTTTTAGAGAGTATTATTAGATGTGCTCCTGAAGATTTGCGTGCAAGTCTTGAACGAAGTTTAATTAGTTTAACTAAGAGGACTTGAATTTTTTAAACGAACTAAGTGCTCACCATTTGTTTCTGATCGTTATCCTTATCTATCTCAACATTACCAGTCTTTTTTTTCTTTGGTCCCGCCCACCACTCGGCGCCACCTTTTTCTTTTCCGTAAATGTGGGTAGCAACTGCACCAGCAGAACATGCTGCTTCTCCAAGCTCCATGACAAGTAAATGCCTCTTCCCAGCATACTCAGTAACATCACCTATTGCAAAAATACCAGGCAAATTGGTTTTGCAAATCTCATGGGTTTTAATAAATCCTTTTTCAGAGAGCTCAAGTCCCCACTTCTTTAGAGCATCTGAGGTAGGTCTAAATCCTGCACAGATAATTAACTTTTGTACTGGCAGAATTTTTTCTTCACTAGTTTGATTATTAAATATAGTTACTTTTTCAATCTTGCCAGTGCCTTCTACTTTTTTAATTTCATAAGGAATAAACATTTGGATTCCACCTGATTCTGCCATTGCTTTTACTTGATTCACTGCTCCAGGATGTGCTTTAAATCCATCTCTTCTGTGAATCAAGGTAACACTTTTAGCAACATCTTTTAATGTACAAGTCCAGTCCATTGCACTGTCACCACCACCAACAATTAAAACTTCATCTCCCTTAAAGTCATTAATATGCTTGACTGTATAATGAATACCTTTACCTAAATAATTTTCTTCCTCAGGAAAGCCAAGCTTAATTGGTGCAAAGGCACCTTTCCCAATTGCTACAATTACTGCTTTAGTTTTGTATACTGTTCCTGATTTACAAGAGAGGGTCCATGTACCGTTTGTTTGTTTAATTTCTGCCACACTTTGATTAAACTCAATATAAGGTTCAATCTGCATAGCCTGTTCAGTAAGCGTGTCTGCGAGCTCTTTGCCAGTGTATTCAAGGAGTCCTGGCACATCATAAACTGGTTTTTCTGGATAAAGTGCAGCAGGTTGCCCGCCTAAAAAATCAAGTGCTTCAAGTATTAAAGGTTTTATACCACTTGTTCCACAATAAAAAGCAGCCATTAATCCTGCTGGCCCACCGCCAATTATAATTACGTCGTGTGTTTTGTCTGAAATGCTATCCACTTCTTTATACTTATACAATGAAAACAATAAATTTAAAAGTTCAGTGACGTTATACAATACTAATTGTAATTAATGAGGAGAAGAAAAATGATAGATCTTACAGTTCTTGGCTCAGGTGGATTAGGTAAAAATATGGCTTTGCTTGTAGAGCAGAAAAAAGATTTTAAGTTGGTTGGTATTTGCGATCGTAGTGCTTATTTATTTAATGAAAATGGTATTGATGGACTTAGTGTAAAAGAAGCTCTCTCAGTCGAAAGGATGATTGGTTCAACTCTTTCATCAAATTCAATTATTGATCTTGTCTCTTCATATAAAAATAAAATAAATGCAATATTTATTGCACTGCCAAATTTACCAAATGAGTTTATTCCAAATGTTGCAAAGGAAATTATAAAAACTGGTTATAAAGGAGTAATAGTTGATGCACTTAAAAGAACAAAAGCAGTTCAGATGATTAAGGATTTAGATAATGAGTTTAAGAAATCAGGAATCTTATATCTAACAGGCTGTGGTGCAACTCCAGGGTTTCTAACTAGTGCAGCTAGTCTTGCTGCACAATCGTTTGTTGAGATTTTAGATGTAACAATTACTTTTGGTGTCGGGATAAGTAATTGGGAACTTTACAAATCTACAGTTCGTGAAGACATTGCACATCTTGAAGGATTTAATCCAGAAATTGTTTCACAAATGACTGATGAAGAAATTATAAAAGAACTTGAGAAGCGTAATGGTATTTTAGAACTTCACCATATGGAACATGCAGATGATATTATGCTTGAGCTTGCAAATGTTTGTTCAAGAGATAGAGTAACTACAGGCGGTATTGTAGACACAAGACATCCTAAAAAACCAATTTCAACAAATGTAAAAATTACCGGCAGAACTTTTGAAGGAAAAATTTCTACACATCAATTTATTTTAGGTGATGAAACTACAATGGCAGCAAATGTAAATGGCCCTGTTCTTGGATATATTAAATCTGGGATATGGCTTTATAGTCTTGGTGTAAGAGGAGCTTTAACATCAGCAGATATTATGCCACATTTTGGAGTAGCTAAGGAAGATTACCTGGAAATACAAAAACGCCAATTAAAAAGGGCGTTTGAAACGCCCTTGCATGTTGGTTAATCCTTGTATAAATATTTTCTCAAATTAAAGGGCATGTTGTCAATAGAATTTATTGATAATTTGTGAATTGCTAATATAGCGGTTAAAATAATGTTAATGAATCATCAAGAAACAGTTAACAAAATAGATTTTTCAAAAATCAAATGGAATGATATAGGTCTTGTTCCAGCTATTGTTCAGGATTATAAGGACAATGAAATTCTTATGGTTGCATTCATGAATAAAGAATCGCTCGAATTAACATTAGAAAAAAAAGAAACTTATTTTTACAGTCGCTCACGAAATGAACTTTGGCATAAGGGACACAAATCAGGTGAAGTTCAAAAAGTAAAAGAGCTTTATTATGACTGTGACAATGACACAATACTTATAAAAGTAGAGCAAATTGGTGGAGTAGCTTGTCATACTGGAAAAAGATCTTGTTTTTTTAATAGGGTTGTCTAAACTAAAACACTTAATGCTTTCTCAATCCTACTTTTTATCTTTTCTCTTCCAAGAAGTGAAATAATTAAACCTAAGTCAGGACCTTTGTTTGAGCCAGAGAGAGCTACTCTAAGAGGCCAATATAAATCTTTTCCTTTTAAGTTTAATTCTTTACCAACTTCATCAATTGCTTTTTTACAGTCACCTTGATTTTGAAAATTTATTTTATCTAGATTTTTTAGAGTTTTATCTAATACCCCCTTAGCACTTTCTGTATTTAATATTTTTAAGTTTTCTTCAGTGCTTAAATTAAAATTATCATCAAAGAAAAAATTGATTAAAGCAGGTATCTCATCTAATTTGTTTACACCAGATCTGACAGAATCTAACATGTGTAAGATTTGATTTTTTGAATAAATCGATTGTAGAGACGTTTGGCCAAACGTCTCTACGAAAAATGGTTTTGCAAGATCATAAATTTCTTCAATTGATTTTTCTTTTATATAATGATTATTAAACCAGTTTAATTTGGGCAAGTCATAAATAGCAGGGCTTTTGCTAATTCTATCCAGGCTAAACTGGTTCACGATCTCATCTAGCCTAAAGATCTCTTCTTCTGGTTTGTCTGGTTTCGTCCAGCTCATATGTACTAAATAATTTGCTAATGCTTCAGGAAGATAACCTTCTCTTTGATACTTATCAATGTTTGCAATATCACCATGCTTTCTCTTACTAAGTTTTTCCTTATCATGAGTAAAAATTAGTGGTGCATGTGCAAATGTAGGAACTACATATCCAAGTGCTTGAAAAATTGGGATTTGTTTTGCTGTATTGTGTAAATGATCATCTCCACGAATTACATGACTAATTTTCATGTCACCATCATCTACTACAACAGCAAAATTATATAGAGGAATTCCATCAGCTCTTATGATGACTGGATCTCCTCCAAGATCGTTAGTGTTTACTGAAACATCTCCTCTTATTTCATCATGCCACTTAATGTCTGTGTTATCTGGTAGTTTAAATCTAATAACTGGCTTTCTGTCTTCAGAAATAAATTTTTTCTTTTGTTCTTCTGTTAATTTTCTATGTCTGTTGTCATATTTTTCTGGGACCTTAGCTGCTCTTTGAATTTTTCTTAGCCCATCTAATTCTTCTTGTGTACAAAAACACTGGTAAGCTTTTCCTTCATCTAGTAATTCTTGTGCAAGCTTACGATAAAGAGCTAATCTTTCACTTTGATAGTACGGGCCTTCATCAAAGTTTATTTTTAACCACTTAAATCCATCTAAAATTTCTTTTGTGTATTCGTCTTTATTTCTCTCCAAGTCAGTGTCTTCAATCCTAAGAATAAATTTTCCATCATTTTTTTTTGCAAAGAGATAATTATAAAGTGCAGTACGAACTGTACCTAAATGAAGACTACCTGTTGGGCTAGGTGCTATACGAACACGGATTTCTTTTTGTGACATAAGAGTATTTTATCATTTGGTGTTATTATGTATTTAAAATTCTCATGAAAAGTAAAATCAATAATAGGCAGGTAGCTGACAGACAGCTAATTGGTTCTGCTACAGCAAAAGGTGGTTTTACAAACGAAAAAAGTATCTGCAATAAATTCAATGACTGAAAAAATGTTAATTGACAAAGTTTATCTGGGTGACTGCATTGAAATTATGGCAAAAATGCCAAAGAATTCAATTAATTTAATATTTGCAGATCCACCGTTCAATATAGGAATAAAATATGACAGATACAATGACAATTTATCTTATGATGAGTATTATAATTGGTCAAAAAAGTGGATATCAGAAACTTATAAAGTATTAAAAAACAACGGCTCAATTTATATTGCAATAGGAGATGAGTTTGCTGCTGAAATAAATATAATTTTAAAACAAACAGGTTTTTATTTTAGAAACTGGATAATCTGGTACTATACCTTTGGTCAAAGCCAACGCAAAAAATTTAATCGGGCTCATACTCATATTTTTTATTTTACAAAAGATAAGGAAGACTTCAAATTTAATACTGAATACATAAGGGTCCCATCAGCAAGACAATTAATTTACAATGATAGGAGAGCAAATCCAAAAGGTAAATTACCAGATGACGTATGGCAAATTTCAAGAGTGTGTGGGACATTTAAAGAAAGACTTGGAGAACATCCTTGTCAAATGCCTGAGTCACTGCTTGAGAGAATAATTCAAGTGAGTTCTGATGTCGGAGATTTGATTTTAGATCCCTTTGGTGGGACTGGAACTACTCCTCTTGTAGCAAAAAGACTAAATAGACATTATCTGGCAATAGAGTCTTCAGAAACTTATTACAATCTGATTTTAAAAAGATTATCACCTGAGATTGAACAAAAAAAATTATTTGCTATTTAGTGTCTTTGACTTAATACTGTCACCTTATCAACCTGACTATTTGGAATGATGTGAATGCTGCCATTAGAATCTTTAAGTGTTGTTGTTCTTAAATTCATTTTTTCAACTATACCACTATGATCACCAATTTTTACTAGATCGCCTATTCCAAATTGATCCTCTAGTAAAATAAAAAAACCATTTATTACATCTTTCATGAGGCTTTGTGCGCCTAAACTAAATGCAAATCCTAAAACACCTGCACTTGCAATAATTGGAATTACATTGAAACCTAACTCATGCAAAACCATCATAATTGCAATTGTAGTAATTATTACTTTGCTTGTTGAATGTGAAATCTGACTTAATGTTTCAGCTCTTTTTATCCTCCTGGATTGCTTGATAAAATTTTCAATTCCAAGATGAATTAGATACTGAACAAAAAATGCAATTAAAACAATTAAAAAAACTTTAAAAACATTTGGTAAGACCCAGATTGTAAGAGTTGCCATGAAGTTTTGAAAGAATGAAATTATTGAGTTCATGATTAACTAAACAAACTATCCCTAAACTTTTCTAATGTAGCTCTTAATTCTTTTTTTTCATTGTCATCTAAAGCAGCACCTGAATTTAATTTGTCTTCTAGTTTTTTATAATTTGCTGAAAAGTATTTAAACCATTCTAGTTTAAATTTTTGGATTTCTTTTAAGTTTACATTGTCAAGGATACCCTCGTTTGCTGCAAAAATCATCGTTACTTGCTTAGCTACTGTAAGCGGGCTAAACTGTGGCTGTTTTAAAACTTCAGTTAATCTTTGACCACGTTTTATTTGCTGTTGTGTAGCAGGATCTAAGTCTGATGCAAACTGTGCAAATGCTTCCATTTCTCTAAACTGTGCTAAATCAAGTCTTAGCTTACCAGCTACCATTTTCATTGCTTTTGTTTGTGCTGCACCACCAACACGACTGACAGAAATACCAGCATTAATTGCAGGTCTTGTGCCAGCATTAAATAAATCAGTTTCTAAAAATATTTGTCCATCTGTTATTGAAATAACATTAGTTGGGATATATGCAGAAACATCATTTGCTTGAGTTTCAATAATTGGAAGTCCGGTCATTGAACCCCCGCCAAGTTTTTCGTTCAATTTTGCTGATCGCTCTAAGAGTCTGCTATGAAGATAAAAAACATCTCCAGGATAAGCTTCACGTCCTGGAGGGCGGCGAAGTAAAAGACTCATTGCACGATATGCCCATGCATGTTTTGTTAAGTCATCATAAATAATAAGTACATGCTTGGAGTTTTCCATAAACTCTTCACCAATTGCAGCTCCTGTAAATGGAGCAATAAATTGAAGTGCTGGAGGATCTGTTGATGCAGCATTTACAATGATCGAGTATTCCATTGCACCAGCATCTTCTAAGATTTTTTTGATTTGTGCAACCTGACCTTGTCTTTGTCCAATGGCTACATAAATACAGATGGGCCTGTTTTTTTCATTTTTTTGATTAATAATGGTGTCTATTGCAATTGCGGTTTTACCTGTTTGCCTGTCTCCAATAATCAGTTCTCTTTGTCCACGGCCAATTGGAATCATGGAATCAATTGCAGCAATGCCTGTTTGTAGTGGTTCGCATACAGATCTTCTTTTTACAATTCCTGGTGCAACTTTTTCTATAGGTCTGAACTTGTTTGATTTAATCTCACCTTTTCCATCAAGTGGTTTTCCAATAGGGTTTATAACACGACCAATCATTGCATCACCAACTGGTACAGAAGCAACTCTTCCACTGGTCTTTACTTGTGTTCCTTCATGAACATCTCTTGCATCACCAAATAAAACTACACCAACGCTTTCTTCTTCTAGATTTAAAATCATTCCAACTGTTTTTTCTTTATCATCAAACTCAACAAGTTCGCTTGACATGGCACCTTCAAGTCCGTAAATTTTTGCAATGCCATCACCAACAGAAATTACACTTCCAACATTACTTACAGTAAGCTTTTCCTGATATTGATTTATTTGTTCTTTTAATATGCTTACTATCTCATCTGGCTTTATTGTCATTATGCAAGCAACCTCCGTTTTAAATTTTCTAATCTACCTTTAATACTCCCGTCATAAACAAGATCATTTACTTTAACTTTAATTCCACCAATTAAACCTGGTTCAATTCTTGATTTTATCGTAACTTTGTTGTCACTGTTAAGTAAATTCTCAAATTTTACTTTTAGTTTTTCTAGAGTTGAAGGATCAAGCTCGACAGTTGAAATCACTTCAAGACTAACAATACCTTTCCCTTTGTTTATAAGCTTTAAAAACTCATTTTGTATTTCAGGAAGTAAGTTAAACCTTTGTCTGTCAATAAGAATATATAAAAGATTCATTGTTGTTGTAGAGACGCTCCAGTGGAGTGTCTCTAACAATTGTTTTTTTTCATTCTTGGTAATTCCTGGATTATTGAAAACGTCTATTGCACCTTTAATCTGATTTATTAATTCATTTACACTTTTGATTTCATTGAAAATTGTTTCAGCCTTATCACAAGTAAGTTCAAATAATGCTTGTGCATATCTTTTTGCTATTTGTTTGTTTGCTTTCATTTGCTTAGTTTTTATTTGGCGTTTTTAACTCAGCTAAAAAATCCTCCATTAATTTTTTTTGCACTTCATGATCTTTTGAGATTTTTGTAAGTGCTTCTTCTGCTAGTTTTAAAGCTACTTTACTTGTAGAACTTTTTATGTTTTGGATTGCATCATCATAGCTTGCACCAATTTCTCTTTTTATTTTTAATTTTAGCTCACTAAGCTCTTTTTCTGCTTCTTCTTCTATTTGTTTTTTAATTGTAGCTGCAGTATTTCTAGCTTCATCTTTTATTTTTTCAATTTCAAGAGTTGCTTGTTTGGATTTTTCTTCTATTTTTTTTAATTCTTCACTTGCTTCCACTCTTGCTTTTCTGGCTCCTTCTAATTCTTTTGTAATTTGCTTTTTTCTTTCACTAATTATTTTAGGAAGAAATTTATTCCCTAGATAAATAAATGCTGCAGCAAGAATAATTACATTTAAAAGATCTGACTTAACTAAAATGTCCCATATCTTAATTTGTTCTAACAAGGTTTTTCTCCGTTCCTAGTATTTTATTTGTAATTAAGTCAGTAAGCACTTTTATCTCACCTTCTAATGCTTTCAGTGCTTCTTTTTGATCTTTTTCTAATTGTTTGAGAGCTCCTTCTTTTTCTTTGTTCAAGTCACTGACCAAAATAGATATTTTTTCTTCTTTTTTACTACTTGCTTGAGTTATTGATTCTTCAATTGTATTATGTGCAAGTTTCCTTGCTTCTTTAATCCTGTGATTATAATCTTCCAGGATTTTATTTGCATTTTCTGTTAATTCTTTTGCTCTTTTGTATTCTCCATTAATTAAGTTTTTTCTAGCCTCAACAATGGTACCCACAGGTTTGTACAAAGTTAAGTTTAATAAGTAAATAAATACCAAAAAGCTTAGTGCAAACAACACGAGAGTGAAATTTATTTCAAGCATATAGATTTACTGTAGTTGCAAGAACAATAAAATTGCAATTAAGAAAGCAAATAATCCAAGTGCTTCACTAAGTGCTGCAAAAATAAGTGTGTTTGCAAGTAATCTTCCTGTAGCTTCAGGTTGTCTTGCCATTCCTTCTAAAGACTTACTGGCAGCAAGTCCTACTCCAATTGCAGGACCACCTACTCCTGTTACTGCTAGCCCTGCACCAATAGCTAGTCCCATTTTAGCTAGTGCATCACCATTATTTCCTACTGCTTCTGCAATTAAAACTGGATCCATCATTACCTCCGTTTAGTAACCTTTAAGACTTAACCTTAAGGATTATAGCATTTAAAAAAAGACAGAAGCAGAGAAAATGAACTAAGATTATAATTAAAAAATATGATTTTCAAAAAGCTAACTCTAAAAAACTTTATGTCTTATCCAAATGCTGAAATTGATTTTTCAGGAGTACATGTTGCATGTCTAACTGGAGTAAATGGAGCAGGAAAGTCAAGCTTACTTGATGCTATTACATGGGTTCTTTGGGAAGGTGGCAGAGCAAGAACTGATGAACTTATAAGACTTCGCACTGTTGAAATGTCTTGTGAACTTGAGTTTTACATGGAAGGAGATCTTTACAGAGTTTATCGGTTACGATCCAAGGCTTTTAAAAATTCTCAAGGGAAATCAAATTTAGAATTTCAAATATTTAATCCTAAAGAAAAAATCTGGACTTCACTTACTTTAAGTACAGTTCGGCAAACACAGGATCTTATTATTAAAACAATAAAAATGGACTATGAAACTTTTGTTAATAGTGTTTACCTAAGACAAGGCAAAGCAGATGAGTTTACTATTAAAAAGCCACATGAAAGAAAACAAGTCCTGGCTGACATTTTAGGATTAGATGTTTACAACAAACTTTGTGAAGCTGCAAGGACAAAAGTAAGAACTTTGGATCAAGGTATTGCTTTAGAACAAAATCTCATAACCAATTTAAAAGAAAAAATTTTAAATGAAGATGAATTAAAAAAATCACTTGAGTACATATTTCTTGAATTAAGTAAAGAAGAAAAAGAATTGGTTTCTATTAGAGAAGAATTAAACAAAAAAGAAAAAGAATTAAGTGAAATGAGGGAAAAAGGAAAACAAATTAAGACATTAGAAAAATCAAAAGAAGCCCAGGAATCACTAATAAATACTTTAAGAGAACAGTTAAACAGTATTAAATTAAAAGAAGAAAAATACAAAAAGCTAATAAGCAATAAAGAAAAGATAAGACAAGAGCACAACAATTTTCTAGAATTAAAAAAAGAGTTTGACAAGTGTGAGCTGGGTAAAGAACTTTATAACAAGCTTTTACATGAGAAAAACTACTTTGAGTCTGAGCTCAAAGAAAAAATAAACCAAATAGAACAAGAATTAGCTGTACACAGATCAAAATTAACTGACAGAAGCAGCCTAAAGGATAATCTTATGAAACATCTTACAAATGAAAGTAGATTTATTTCTGATTTTCTGCCAAACACTAAAAAAGAAATTAAAGAGTTTTATGATTTACAAGAGCAAATCTCAAAAATAGAATCCAAGGGACAGGAATTAAAACATAAAAAAGAATTGCTAGATCATAAGCTAGAAGAAATTAGTGACAAGAAAAAAGAAGTTCTTAAAAAAATCGAAACCTTAAACTCTCATAACCACTCTGAGCCTTGCCCGCTTTGTAAAAGCCCAATTAAGAACAAGGATGAAGTAATTAAAGCTTACAAAGTTGAACTAAAGTCATACGATGAAAATGAGAAACTGGTAACTAGTGATATCGAAGTAATAGAAAAAGAAATACAAGAAAAAAGAAATGAATATGCACAAATTAAAGAAAAAATAAATTCAACACCTCATTTTGTATCTAAAAGGCTTAAAGAACTTGAAGAAATAAAACAACAAAGGCTTCAATCTATAAATGCTTTTAAATCAGATCCACTAGAAGCACTATCAGTCTTATCTTCACATATTGAAGTTACAAAAAACGAATTTCAAAAAACACAGGAACAGATTGCCACTCTAGATAAAGAAATAAATACTTATAAACAAGAAGCAGAATCTCTGGATGACTTATTAAAAAATGGGAGTCTTATTAAAGGATTAAGTAAAAAATTAAATGATATACAAAACGAATTAAATAAGGTAAGTTATAGCCAAAGTTTGTATGAAGAATTAAAAAGCAAGAAGATAGAAAAAGAAAATATAATTTTGACTCATAATTTGCTTTTAGAAGCAGAAACAGAATTCCCTGATGTTTCAAGAGAATTAGAAAGTTTATCACTGAAGCTAAATAAGGCAAGTACAGAATTAGAAGAATTAAAATCTTTAATAGACAAAAATAAAAACCAAATTGAAAACATTGCACAACTAGAAAGAGAAGTATTAGAAATTAAGCACAAAGAAGATAAAAAGAACTTAGTACAACAGGAAATAAAAAAGAATTTAATAGTTACAGAACAATCATTAAGTGAAATAGAGCATTCAAAAAAACAAATGAGTGACAAAGAAAACAAGATTCAGGCTCTTATTAGTGACAAAAAATATTTTGAGATATTAGAAAAAGCATTTAGTAAAAATGGAATTCCAGTAGCAATTATTGAAACAGTTGTGCCAGAAATTGAAAAAGAAGCAAATAGAATACTTACAAGGCTTACTGAAAATCAAATGCATGTTGCTTTAAAAACACAAAGAGAAAAGAAAAGTTCTAGTGGTTTAACTGAAACTTTAGATGTAGTTATAGCTGATAGCTTTGGTACAAGAAGTTATGAGCTATATAGTGGTGGTGAAGCATTTAAAATTGATTTTGCTTTAAGGCTTGCTTTATCAAAGCTACTTGCAAATAGAGCAGGTGCAAAATTACAGACACTAATTATAGATGAAGGCTTTGGATCACAAGACACTGCTGGAAGAGAAAGATTAGTTGAGGTAATAAGATCTATTCAGGATGAATTTGAATTAATTTTAGTAGTCACACATTTGGAGGAGCTTAAGGAAGCCTTCCAGACTCAAATCCAAGTTACAAAAGATGATGAGGGATCAAAAATAAGGTTAATTTGAACGTATCTTTGAAGAATTTAACAAGCAATGAATAAAAATCCTCTTATTTGTCTATAATTCAACTAAGAAGGTTCAATGATGAGCTTAATTACCCAAGAAAATAATATTGAAAACTTTGAGTGAAAATAGTGAAATAATTTTAATAAATCAGTTCTTAGACAAATTCTCTAAACTTGGCAGGCCTGAAAAAGATTTTCAGGATATTAAAAAAGCTTTGGATTTTGCTTGTAAATTACATGGTAGTCAAAAAAGAGTTAGTGAGGATCCTTATATTGTTCATCCACTTTCAGTTGCAGGAATTTTAATTGATTTAAATTGTGATACTGAGACTATCTGTGCTGGACTTTTGCACGATACTTTAGAAGATACAGACATTGATGTTGTACAGCTTGAAAAAGAATTTGGGCAAGAAGTAAGTAAATTAGTTGAAGGTGTTACTAAGCTTGGCAAACTAAGTTTTGTTTCTATGCAAGAACATCAAGCTGAAAACTTTCGTAAAATGCTTATGGCAATTGCTCTTGATTTACGAGTTGTGCTTGTAAAGATTGCAGACAGGTTACATAATATGAAAACATTGCAATATCTCTCTAGTGATAGACAAAAAAGAATTGCACAAGAAACATTAGATATTTTTGCACCACTTGCAAACAGATTTGGTTTAAATAAAGCAAAAAATGAGCTGGAAGATCTCTCATTTTTTTACTTAGAGCCTGAGAAATATAAAGAGGTAGAAGGGCTTGTAATTGGAGATAGAGAATACAGTGAAAAGAAAATAAAAGAAATTATTATAAAGATTAAAACTGAGCTTGAAAAAGCTGGTATTAAAGCAGAAATATATGGTCGTCCAAAACATCTTTATAGTATTTATAGAAAAATGCAAAGATATGGATCAAGAGAACTTTATGATCTTCTTGGGATAAGGATTATTGTAGAAAGAGAAAGACAATGTTATGAAGTGATGGGAATTATTCATGATCTTTTTAGACCTATACCAGGAAAGTTTAAGGATTACATTGCAATTCCAAAACCAAATATGTATCAGTCTTTGCATACAGCACTTGTAGGACCTCATGGCAGACCAATAGAAATTCAAATTCGTACAGAAGAGATGCATCAAATTGCTGAATATGGTATTGCAGCACACTGGAAATATAAGGAAGTAGGAAGCAGTAAAAAGTCAGATGATATTTATGATGAAAAACTGTCTTGGATTAGACAATTAATAGAATGGCAAAGCGACTTAAAGGATCCTGAAGAATACATTGATGCAGTAAAACTAGATTTTTTATCTGACGAAGTTTTTATCTTAACTCCAAAAGGGGATGTAATAGATCTTCCTAGAAACTCTACTCCAATTGATTTTGCTTACAGAATACATACAGATGTAGGAAATAAATGTACAGGTGCAAAAGTTAATGGAAGAATAGTTTCACTTAACACAACATTAAAAAACGGAGACATAGTTGAAGTTACAACAAGTAACAATGCTCATCCAAGCCTTGACTGGCTAAATTTTGTTGTTGCAAGTACTACCAAAAATAAAATAAGACAATGGTTTAAAAAGCAACATAGGGATGTTCATATTGAGCAAGGTAAGAATCTTATTGAAGCAGAATTTGGTGAGGAAAAAGCAGAACAAATTTTATCCTCAAGTGATTTTTTAGAAGCAGTAAGAAAATTAAACAGGCCTACTAAAGAAGATCTTCTAGCATCACTTGGTTGTGGAGATATTACAACTTCACAACTTAAAGGCAGGTTAAAAGAATCAATGCTTCAAAAAGAAAGTAAGTCTGCACAACACATAGCTGAAAGACCTGAAGAAGAAATTGCTGAACTTGAAGGAATGTTGCACCATCTTGCTAAGTGTTGTTGTCCTTTACCTGGAGAAGACATAGTAGGGGTTGTTTCAAAAGGGAAAGGGATTACTGTTCACAGATCTGACTGTCAAAACTTAGACAATGTAGAGCATGACAGAATATTGCCAATTCAATGGCATGAAGGTAAGGCTAAACTTTACAGTGCTGCAATTGAAGTTGAGTGTATTGATAGAGTTGGTGTTTCAAGGGATATTTTAGATAAAATTGCTGATGAAAAAATAAATGTAAGAGATCTTCGCGTTGTTGCTAGAACTACAGATGATGCTGCAGTATTAAAAATTGTTGTTATGGTAAAAGATCTTTATGAATTAAGAAAAATCATGTCGAGCATTAGTAGAGTAAGTGATGTGTTAAATGTATTTAGATCAGGAGAATACAAAAGATCTTTACTCTTTAGAAAAAAACCAAATGGGAAACATAAAAATGGGAAGTGATGTAGTGATTATCTTTTCTTTATGATCAGACTGCTTGGACAGTCAAAGCCATTTACTTTGTAACGCTTGGTATTTACTGGACATTTTTCTTCTTCTACGTTAAAACAATTATAAATCACTTGCTCACCTTCCTCGCTAACTTTTTTGCAGCAACACAAACTAAAAACTGACGGCGGTCTTCCATGTTCAGGTACATCATAATACCCTGCACCATACGCAGAAGATGTAGGAACAATACTAAAAAGTAAAATTAAAAAAAATTCTCTAAGGCTTTGTTGTTTTATTGTTTTTAACATTAGTGTGTCCTGCAAACTAGTATTCATCAAGGATATACCCATGCTATGTATTTAATTAAACAATCAATATAGATTTAGCTGATTTATGTGATGTTTGTCACATCTTATTTTTAATTGGAAGTATGATATTATGTTGGATCTATGTTTAGGATTAAAGAACTATTGTTGATATTGAGTGTTGGCTTGTTGCTATTTAACGTTCAACCTTGCAATGCTCTTGGGAAAAATCAAGATACTCACAAGTGGCTTGAGTCTTTAAGGCTTAAGGATTTTTATATGCTGCCAAGTTTTTTAGAGATTAAAGAAAAATCAAAAGATTATAAAAACAACTTATCTACTCAATATCAAAACACACCAGATGTTTTTAGTGTTGCTGTTGAATATGGTTTGCTTTTAATTGATCTAGGAATAATTGAAAGAGCAAGAACTGTTTTTGAAAAAGCACAAGGTGATTTTGTAGGAAATCCTACACCAAAAGTTTATAGAGCATTGGTTGATGCATATCAAGGGAAGTATGAATCAGCTAAAAGTACTTGGTACCCGATTTTAAAAGAAAGATACGACATGTTATTAGGTGGTCAATATTTGGGGATGTGGTTACCACACCATGTGGATGCAATAGTCAGCCTTTATCTTATAAAGGATAACTTCCCCGAAAAAGATAAGCTTGAAATAGAAAAAATGACACTGGAAGTTGCAAAACTCTTTGGCAAGAATCCTAAGTTTGCAGCTATCTTAGCCTCAAAAGATTTACAGGAGGGGAAATTAGACTCAGCCAAGGGAAGACTGGGTAAAGTTTTAGACCAGCATCCTGATGAACCATTACTTATTACATTGCTTGGTATTACAAACTTGCTTAGTGAAAACTACAATGAAGCTTTAAAACTTTTTGATAAAACAAATGAAATATACCCAAAATTCCCAACTAACAATATTATGAAAGCAAGAGCTTTATATGCCTTAAAGAGAAAAGAAGAAGCTAATAAGGCTATTGAACTTGCAAGAAAATATGATCCGATTTTAGAAGAATCTGACATAAAACTAAATAAAATGCTTGCTTTCAAGACTTATTCTAAAAAAATAAAGGCAAAAGAGAATAGTGGCACCTTTTAAATAACGATTGCGTCTGATAATAATCGTATTGTTATGAAAAAATTAGTTATTTATTTTGTTTTTGTGCTTGTTAATTTTTTTGTTTTTTGCTCTTTAAGTTTACAAGCAGCAGAAATTGAAAAAGCAGCAGGAAGAATAGTAAGCCTTTCAGGGAATGTTACTGTTGCACAAAGAGGAAGTACTTCTCCTGCAAAACCATTTCAAAATCTAAGCGTTGGTGATGTTGTATCAACCGGACCAAATTCAAGAGTTGCAATTTTACTTAGAGATGAAAGTTTAATTAAATTAAATTCAAACTCTAAAATAACTATTAAAAATGTTATCTCTTCTGTAAAGCCTGTTTCAACTGGTGTAGTTGATAAAACTCAGTTAAAACAAGATAGTGGTGAAATGTGGATTAGAACTAAAAATAGGCCTGGAAAGCTTGAAATTGATACAAAATCTGGTTCAGCAGCTATACGTGGCACGGAACTAAATATTTATTCAGATGAAAATAAAACATTGCTTACTGTTTTAGATGGCTCAGCTGATCTTTCTAATTCAATAGGATCAGTTTTAGTAGCACAAAACGAACAAGGAGAAGCTACACCAGATACTATTCCTGTAAAAAGAACATTAACTGTTGAAGAAACAGAAAATGCTGTTCAGTGGATATTTTATTTTCCAAAGAACCTTAAGTTAAAAAAACAAGTAGAAGATGCAAGTCTTGAAGTACTTACAAAAAATTATAAAGAAAATCCAGATGATGCTGAACCAAAAACACTTCTTGGAATTAAAAAATTAATTAGTGGTCAGTATAAAGAAGCCTTAGAACTTTTTGAAGAAGCAAGCAGTATAGATCCTACTTCAGCAACAAATGAGTTAATGAGAGCAAGAACATTATTTATTTTACATAAACAAAAAGAAGCTCTACAAGTCATTGACGAAGCAATAAAACTAGATCCAAGCTGGTACTTGCCAAGAGCAGAAAAAAGCAAGTATTTAATAGCTGAAGGTAATTTTGTACAAGCTGAAAAAGAAGCAAAAGAAGCAATTAATCTTGATCCAAATTCTCCAGAACCATATATTAGTTTAGGCGAAGTTCAATATATCTTTGGGAAAATTAAAAAAGCTAGTGAAAGTTTTGAAAGAGCATTAAATATTGACAGTGATCTTGCTGAAGCACATATTGGTAAGGGGAAAACATTAATTAGTAGTTTTTACAACGAAGAAGCTATTGAAGAATTCTTAGCTAGTGTACTTTTAGAACCTTCATTAGCAAGAACTCACATGTATCTTGGGCAAGCATATTATCAAAGTAAGCAAACAGAAAAAGCAATTAATGAACTTCAAGAAGCTAGGAGAATTGATCCAAAAGATCCATTAATTTTAAATAATCTTTCAATTATTTATGATGTTGCACATAAGTATGGGAAGTCACTTGAATTAGATGAAGAAACAATTAGCATTACACCAAATCTTTTAGAAGCAGGAGCAAGACAAAGTAGAAATCTCTCAGTAGCAAGTGGAAATCTTGGCATTGAACCACTTAGATTTGGGTTAACTGACTGGGGATTTTTCCAGGCAAATAAAGCACTAAGAGAAAATCCAATTGATGGAGCTAGTCATTTTACTCTTGGCTCAATTTATAGTAGTAACAGAGTTGATCCTATTCTTCCAAAGAGTGATGGCGGTGGTGTCGCACAAGCTCAGTTAAGTACAGGACAAGTAAGGGGTTTACGTGGAACAAACTTAACCGGTATAAATGCAAGGACATCTACAAACGAATTTGATCTTGGACTTAATTTTGCTTCTGACTCAGAAAGGCTAATTGGAAAATTACTATCTCCAAGTGTACTTGGATCTCCAAATGGAAGATATAGATTTTTTAGAGCACCTGAACTTTATGTAACTACCACTGGTTTTTTTGGCCAAGAACAAACCTCAGTTTTAAATGAAGGTTCAATTTCTGCAAATGGATATTTAGGTACACCATGGAATATTTATGTAAACAGTGAGTTTATGGGAGGCTTAGCAAGAAATGTCTTTGGAGATTTAACAGGAAAAGGAAATAGATCATTTTTTAAAGGTGAGTTTGCATTTAGTCCTTTAAAAACAGTTGATGTAATTGGTTCTTATACCAGAGCTGATGTAAACATGAGAGTGTTTGATAAAAACTTTCCAAAGGCAAGATCTTTATTTACACCAGATTTAAATAATTTTGATACTACTCTTAGCTGGCGTCCAAATCCAAAGAATGTAATTTTAAATAGGTTTTTTGGTGAAGTTAGTTCCACAAGATTAGATTCAAGTACACCAGAACTTGGAAGCTCAAAGATCTTTGCAGGAATCTTTCCAAGAAATTATGGTTATCAACTAAGACACCTTTCAAACCTTGATAAACACAAGTTCACGTGGGGAGGTGAGTGGATACATTCAAATAATCCTGCACAAGTAAGCACTAATTTCTTTAGCACAGGCATTGTTCCTCCTGTTCAAACAATTGGATACCTTAAAGAAAGATCAAAATATGACATCATTACTGCATACACACAAGATTTAATTAGACTAAACAAAAGAACAGATTTTGTGCTTGGATTTAGATACGATCAAATTTTCCAGAGAACAAAAGACAATACAATAGCTCAAACAATTACTGATGGAATGACTGCAAATCTTTTTGATTATGATAAAAGATTTACTGACAGAGTTTCATTTAGCCCTCAAGCTGCTGTTGCATATAACATTGGTGAAAACACTGTAGTAAGGCTTGGTTCACAACACAAAGCTTTTTACAATACTTTTTTACCTGAGCTTGCACCGCAAGACGTAGCAGGATTACCTTTTGGCGATCAAGGTGAGTTCTTTACACGTGGAACTGAAGGCTGGGAGCATGCAGCAAGTTTTGAACATAGACTTCCAAAGATTTTACCCTGGCTGGAAAATTTTATTAAAGTAAAACCTTTTTATAGAAGAATGCTTGTTAGAAACTTTGATAGCATAGCTGACTATCAAGTACAAAGAGTTAGAAACTGGGGTTTTGAAGTAGGTTACAACCAACTTATGTTTAAGCAAATTGGTTTTTTTGCAACATATGTTTATCAACATGTTCGGGACAGGACACCATACAAAATATTTGATGATACGACAAGCACTTTAGCAATTGTAAATGGAAAAATTCCAACCCTTCAAGTACCAAATAGAATTCGTTTTGGATGGACTTGGCATAGTCCAACAGGAATTAGCATAAACTTTATTAATACTTACATTGGACCAAAGTTTGGAACAATTGGAGAAGTGGATAAGATCAAAGGATATTTTCTTGGGGATGCAAATATTACTTATGAATCACCAAGAACAAGAAGCTATCTTTTAACTTTTGGTATAAACAATATTTACGGAGCAGCATTTAGACAATCACTTAGACAAAGAGATCCAGGAGTTACATTTTATGGAAACTTTGAGCTAAGAGGAGTATTGCCACTTAGTACACATTTTTGGAGATGATGTGGGCCTATTTAAATTTGTAAGAAGTTAATCTTTTATCCCCATATTTTTCTGCCAGCTTTTTATCTACACAATATTTTAGATCCCTGCTAGCTGTTGCAGTTGAGATGTTTTTAAACAAATCAATATAATTTTTCCTGCTAAACTTTGTACTTTTAAAGTATTCCTTAGCTTTAGTTATTCTTTGTTCAGTGCTTACTGTTTCGGGCTTAAATTCAGAATAATATCTATTTAGTGAATTATAAATGATGCCCAACATAAATTCGACAAATATTGTTGATTCTCCTTGTTTATCAGATTGCTCTAAAGCTAAATAATAATCCTGCTGATTCTCTTTAATTATTGACTCAATTGGAATGTATTGAAATATAGGGTTGTAATTATAAAGAATTATAGTTTGCCAGAATCTTCCCAATCTACCATTACCATCAATAAATGGATGAATAAACTCAAATTCATAATGAAAAACTGTGCTTCGTATTAATAGATGTTCATCTTTTTTGTTTTTAGTTAGATAATCAAAAAGATTTTTTAAAAGCTTAGGCAACATTTTTGGCTGAGGAGCAATATGTGAAGCTTTATTTCCTTTTAGAATTCCTACATTGCTTGCTCTGACTTTACCAGCATTATTAACTAAGCCTTGCATAAAAACTTTGTGCGCTTTACACAGTGAGTCTAGTGAGTTTGGATTACATTTACTTAAATCTTCATAAGCCTTTATTGCATTATTGACTTCAATAATATCTTTTTTTGGACCAATTACTCTTTTGTTTTCAATAATTGCAGTTATTTGTCCAATAGATAAAGTATTGCCTTCAATTGATAGTGTGCCGTGAATGGTCTTAATTTTATTTTGCTTTCTTAGTTGCGGAGTTGGTATAGTTGAAGTAAATCCTTCTAATTTCCCAAGTAATGCAGAAATCTCAGCAATTAAGGATATTGATTTATTTGTAATTTTATAAAGAGGATACATAAGCTGATAGTATCATATGATACTATCATTATACCCTGAACTTAAGCTATCGTACCTCTCGTATAGGTTTTAAAATCCTATTTATATTACAACATCTTTGCTTTTGAAATACCAATAAGAACTTTTAATTGTTACCTGTTAATATTTTATAGATGTCCTTCAATTTTCTTTTTCCAAACTTAATTTTAATTCTTGCTTATATTTTAATTACGCTTGAAAAATTGCCAAGGGTTGTAATTGCACTGCTTGGTGCCAGTGCTTTACTCATTGGGAAATTTATTACTCAGGAAGAAGCATTTCATTATATTGATTTTAATGTAATTTTTTTACTTGTTGGAATGATGATACTTGTAAATATTCTTAAGGAAACAGGTGGCATTAGGTATCTAGCAATCTGGACTTTAAAAAAGGTAAACGGCAGCGGAGTACTACTTATGATTTACTTTGCACTTTTAACTGCTTTTGTTTCTGCTTTGTTAGACAATGTTACTACTGTTTTACTTCTTGGCTCAGTTACTATTGCAATTGCAAAAGATTTAAAAATAAATCCTGTACCTTATTTAATAACCCAGGCAATAGCTTCAAACGTTGGAGGAACAGCAACACTAATCGGGGATCCACCAAACATAATGATTGGTTCTGCTGCAAAGTTAGATTTTAATCAATTTGTTATTAATTTAACTCCAGTTGTTTTAGTAGTCTTAATTGTAAATCTTTTTACGCTTTATTTGATTTATAAAAACCAGCTTAAGATATCACAAACTGCTAAAAAAGAACTTGAAGAGATGTCTTTAAAAGGACTAATTACAGATAAAAAACTTTTAGTAAGAGCACTAATTGTTATTTCAATTGTAATTCTTGCTTTCTTTTTTCATGGAGCATTAAATCTTGAAGCAGGAACTATTGCGCTTAGTGGTGCATCTGTACTTTTAATTTTTGAAAATAGAAAACATATTTGGGAAGATGTTGAATGGACAACAATTTTCTTTTTCATAGGTCTTTTTATAATTGTTGGAGCAGTAGAAAAAGTTGGCACAATACATTATCTTTCAGAACTTGTTTTTAAATTAAGTAAAGGAAGTTTTGAGATTATAACATTTGCAATTCTTTGGATGTCTGGTTTTCTTTCTGCAATTATAGACAATATTCCATACACTGCTACAATGATCCCGCTTATAAAAAACTTGGGGCATCACTATCATGACTTAAATCCTCTCTGGTGGGCACTTTCGCTTGGTGCATGTCTTGGCGGAAACGGAACTTTAATTGGAGCAAGTGCAAATATAATAATCGCAGACATGGCAAACAAAAGTAATCATCCAATAACATTTATAGAATTTTTAAAAGTTGGGATGATTGTAATGATAGAAGCTTTAATTATTTGTAGTGTTTATTTGTGGTGGAGATATCTCTAACGGGATGGATATTTTCTTAATTTCTTTTTTTGCATTTATTTCATCTCTTATTAGTTTGTTTTCAGGCTTTGGGGTTAATTCAGTAATGCTTCCTGTTTTTGCAATATTTTTCCCAATTAATATTGCAGTTGCGTTTACTGCCATTGTCCATTTCTTAAACAATTTATTTAAACTAACACTCCTTGGCAAATATGCAGATAAAACAATTGTTTTAAAATTTGGCATTCCTGCAATTCTTACTGCTTTTTTTGGAGCACGGACATTAAATTTTCTTGCTGGACTAGAACCAATTGCAAATTATGAGTTGTGTCATAAAGAATTTTTTATCACTCCAATAAAACTAGTTATTGCAACAATAATTTTTTCATTCGCACTTTTTGATATCTTACCAAGCCTGCAAAAATTTTCATTTGATAAAAGACTTTTACCTCTTGGTGGATTATTAAGTGGCTTTATTGGCGGACTATCTGGTCACCAGGGAGGACTTCGCAGCGCATTTCTTATAAAATGTAATCTTTCAAAGGAAAGTTTTATTGGAACCGGGGTATTAATTGCCTGCATGGTAGATATTTCAAGATTAATTGCATATAGTTCATTTTTTTTAAGAGATATTTTAAGCAAAAACATTACATTGCTTATACTAACAATATTATTCTCACTGCTAGGTGTTTTATTGGGGAATAAACTACTTAAGAAGGTTACTTATGAGTCAATTCAAAAAATTGTTGGTTTAATGTTAATTACTGTGGGAATTATGTTAATGGTAGGAATTATATGAGTAAAATAAAACCATAGCACTTTTATTGTTTCTGTTAATTGGGATACTTGCTGGTTCAGATGGCCCAGGGGGTATTTATTTTGATAATTCAAAGCTTGCACAACAACTTGGAATAGTGGGACTTGTATTTATTTTATTTGCAGGTGGATTTGATACAAAGTGGGAAGAAGTAAAGCCAATTGCTTTTAAAGGACTATCACTTGCAACATTAGGAATAGTTGTTTCAACATTTTTAGTTGGCCTATTTGCATATAAAGTGCTTAGTTTTTCCTGGCTTGAAAGCTAGTAATAGAACTTAATTTCTTTTCAGAAATATCTATATCTAACAATGCATCTTCAAAAGAGTCAAAGCAATGGTTTTCATTTATCTTATGAACTGTTCCTATTTTTGTCAGTGCTGCTTTAATTTGCATAGTCATTCCAACAAAGAATACTTTTACATTTCTTTTTTCTAACTGCTCAATTGCATCTTCTATTGCATAGGCTCCGCTTTGATCAATTACTGGCACATTGTAAAACTTAATTATTAAGTACTTCACATCTTTCATTTTGGTTAAAGCAAGATCAAAGTTTTTCACTTCCCCGAAAAATAATGGACCGTTGAAGGTATAAATGTAAATTTTCTTTCTTAGATCTAGCGGTATTTGACTTTCAACCTCGTAAAGATGTTCAAGGCTGTCATAACTTGAATGTGATGAAGAACCAATATCACTAAGTTTTTTAGCAAAAAATATACTTGAGAGTGCAACCCCAACGACAACAGCCATAATTAGATCTACAAAAACTGTCAGAGAGAGAGTTATAAGCATGACGATTACATCTTCTTTTGGTGCTTTTCCAATACTTAGTAAACCTCTATAGTCAAGTATTCCAATTCCCACAGTAACTAAAATACCTGCTAAACATGAAAGCGGGACAATAGAAGCAAGAGGACCAATACTTACTAAGACTGCAAGTAAAAATAAGCCATGTACTATTCCACCAAGATAATTTGTACCACCTGACCTAATGTTTACAAGACTTCGCATAGTAGCTCCAGCTCCAGGAATACCACCAATTAAACCTGCTGCTATATTTCCTATTCCTTGTCCTATTTGTTCCTGCTCACTGTCATGTCTTTTGCCTGTAATTCGCTCGCAAATTAATGATGTTAATAATGAATCTATTGAGCTTAGAACTGCAAGAGTAAATGCTGCATAAAAAATTAAATGCATATCTTCTATAGAAATCCCAGGAATTCTTGGAAGTGGAATACCGTGTGGTATTTCACCGATTCTTGGTAGGTTGAAATTAAAATAAACTGAAGTAAAAGTACAAACTAAAAGAGCAACAAGTGGCGCAGGTATTTTCTTTGTAATAAGAGGAAGCAAATATATTATTAAAATTGCAAACAAACTAATTAACATTGCCTGGATATTAAAGCTTTTTGGAATATCAATAAAATGCAATAAGGCGTCTTCTACATCACCGTATCCTTTTAATCCAAAAAGCGGATTAATTTGAATTATAGTAATTATTATTCCTATACCACTCATGAAGCCAGATATTACTGGGTAAGGTATATAACGAATAAATTGTCCTGTTTTAATTAACCCAAATAATATTTGTAAAAGTCCAGCTAATACAATAGCTGCAAAGATATGCTCTGAGTGCTTTAAATGACTTGCAACAAGAGTGGCAGTAACTACTGTCAATGGACCAGTTGGCCCTGTAACTTGTCCTGGCGTACCTCCAAATAATGCAGCAAAAATCCCAGTAGCCATTGCTCCATAAATACCTGCATGAGCACCCAGTCCAGAAGCTACACCAAATGCCATAGCCATTGGTAAAGCTACAACGCCAGTAGTTAAACCACTCATAAAGTTTGTAAAAAAATTCTCAAAATATCGTTCTTTTAAAACACTAAATTTCATAACTTGAACATTTTAACATATTAGGATATTATAATATCTTGAAAAGTTATGCAAGAAGAAAAAGAAAAGACAAAAGTAATTCCTGAAGAACAAATTAATTCTGTTTCCAATTTATTTTCTGTATTATCTCATCCAGTAAGAATAAAAATATTATGGCTTTTAAAAAAGAAAAAACAGGTAAGTGTTCATGAATTACAAAAAGAACTAAATATAAGTCAGTCAAATGTATCTCAGCATTTAGCACTTTTAAGAACACATAAATTAGTAACTGAAGAAAGAAAAGGTAAAGAGGTTTTCTATAGTTTAGTAGCTTCAAAAAAGATATCAAAAGTACTTGCCAGTGCAGTTAGTCTTATTGCTTATCAACTAACATCAAATAGTGAGCTTCTATCAACCTACAACGAACTATTGTCTTTCTTAGGTTAAAAATACAAATTATAAATGACAAATGAAATCCACACACATGAGTTAAAAAGTATATTAACTGAAAAAGATATACCAGAATATCTGCTAAATACACCTATTGCTGAACTATTAAAGTATCATAATCTTTCTACAAGTTTTAAAGAATATGAAAAAGCTCAAATAGCAATTGTTATGTGTATGGATAA
Source organism: Candidatus Melainabacteria bacterium (assembly GCA_016193285.1). NCBI lineage: Bacteria > Bacillati > Candidatus Melainabacteria > Candidatus Melainabacteria bacterium. Next base: position 65,655 of record JACPSL010000018.1, on the reverse strand, counting down.
CAGAAAGCAATTAAATGTACCCAACAGGTTTGCTTACATACTAAGAACTGCTGGTGCAAGGATTACTGGCAATGAATTTAAACTTTCATTTGCAATTGGTTTTGGTGATATAAAACACGTTGTATTAATAGGACACAGCAATTGTGGAATGGTAAACCTTACAAGTAAGAAAGATAAAATAGTTCAAGGTTTGGTCAAAAACGCTGGCTGGACTAAGGAGCAAGCTGAAAACCACTTTAACTCTTTTGCACCATTTTTTGAAATTGAAAATGAGATCGACTTTGTAGTTAGTGAAAGTAAAAGACTAAAAGAAAAATACCCAAATATATTGTTTGTACCAATGATATATAAAGTCGAGGACAATAAACTTTACCTCAGCTAATAGAACAATTTTAAAGTTTGGAAGTATAGATGGTTATTCCTTCAAATCCAAAACCCGGTTTGCATCTAGAATATTTTCTTGTTCTATAAATTCTAATTCTCTAATTTCTAAATTTTTGGAGGCGAGGAGGAACTGCCCCTCCTGTCCAAAAATGAAAAGTTTTAAATATCTACAAGCTTGTCTTGAAATTTCTTCAGAACCGCTGAAGAGTGGGTCAGGCACCCGCCGGTGTTTTGGTTTTGATCTTAAGCTAACTACTAAACCAAGAAACTAATTAGCTGCAACTACCTGGTTTGTTCAGAGCTTGAGTTGGTAGTCACACTTTCACTCTGTTTCGATGCCTATAAAATTAGGCAGCTACTGCATATGCAGGAGCTCCGAAATTTACGTAAACGACATTATCGTTTCTTTTTGCTTTGAATATTTTAAGTGGTAACCAAGCTTCCACTGCTTGCAATTCAGAATCCTTCAATCTTGTCGAGACTGTTACGCCCCCGCATAAGATTATACCCAAGTATAGTTAATATGCGATTTTGACTAAGATTATTGCCTTAAATGCTATTTTCGTAATTACTCAGATGGCTCTGCGGTGACATGGCTCCTTGAGCCACCTTTCCATAGACCGCTCGGCTCGCCCAAGTCTTTTGTATATTTTTGGGGATCAAGCCTCGCTTTATTAAATAGCATAATTTCGTGAAGGATAACCTAAGATAAATTAACATGCTTAGAAGTTACCTCTTTTCTGTGTTAGCATAAATCTCATGAAAAAAGCAATTATATTAGCAGCTGGTGCAGGACAAAGACTTGGTGAGCTTACTAGTGATATCCCGAAATGCCTTTTAAAAGCAGATTCTAAGAACTGTTTAATTGATTTTTCCCTTGAATCTTTAAAAGAAATAAACATAAAAGAGATTATTTTTGTAACAGGACACAAAGAAGAAAGATTAAAAGAGCATATAAATAAAAAGTGGTCAGATCAATTTATTTTTCGATTTATTTTTAACGAAAAATTTAAAGAATACAATAATATTTATTCTGCTTACCTTGCAAGAAATATTTGGGATGATGAAACAATATTATTGAATTCAGATATTATTTTTCATCAGGATATTTTAAAAAATTTAGCTCTCAGCTCTCAGCTTTCAGCGCTCAGCTCTTTTCTTATTATTGACAACAAAAAAGAACTTATCTCTGAAGATATGAAAGTTAAAATAGATTCAAGCAGTAAAATCATTGAAATTAATAAGAATCTAGACATTGCTACTTCATATGGTGAATACATTGGAATTACCTACTTAAGAGGAATAGAAAGAGTTAAATTCTTAGAATCAGTTGAACTTAATATTAAAAATAACAACTTTGATTTATACTATGAAGATGCATTAGCACAAGTGTTAAATGAAGTATCTATTTCTCCATGCTCTACAGAAGGTAACATTTGGACAGAAGTAGATACACTTGAGGATTTTGAGATGGCTAAAAATATTTCAAGCCAAATCAAAAAATTAGCATTACTATGAATACAATTAATGTCCCTCATAATTTATGTATTTTAAATTCAAATAAAGAAGTAGCAGATAAGCTTATTAATTTTATAAATGAAGAAGGATTTTCTAAAGTAGCTTTAATTACTACTAAGACTCCTAATTACTTGATTACAAATGAGTTAGAGGTTGCTCTTTTAGGTAAGGTAGAAAAATTGAAAACGTTTCAAGTAATAAATGCTTCAATTGCTTATGTAAATCAGCTCTCACTAGTTGATTTTGATATTGTAGTTGGTGTAGGTGGTGGGAAAGTAATAGATACAGCAAAGTATGCTGCACATATAAATAACATTCCTTGTATTAGTATTCCAACTTCAATTTCAAACGATGGCATTTGTTCTCCTGTTGCAGTTTTAAAAGAAAAACAAAATAAATATAAAAGTCTTGGTGCAACTATTCCAATTGCTTTATTTGTCCCTCTTCACTTAATAGAAAAATCTGATGAAGAAAGCATAATTAGTGGTGTTGGGGATCTTTTGTCTAATCTGTCGGCTGTTGAAGATTGTAAACTTGCAAATATAGAGGCAAATGAATATATAGATGATTATGCAGTAATGGTTTCTAAACATGCAGCTCAAAACGTGTTTTGTGAGATTGAAAATTACATCTTACAAAGAAAAACAAGAGAACAATTTTTAAAAGAAAATTTAAATTTAGTAATTGAATCATTAGCTTTATCTGGAATAGCTATGGAAATAGCTGGAACAAGTAGGCCAGCAAGTGGGGCAGAACACTTAATAAGCCATGCTATTGACGAACTTTTTGGAGACCTAAAGCAACATGGAGCTCAAGTAGCTTTTGGAACATACATTGCTACTTTCCTGCGAGCAGAATTGGATTATATTCAAAAAAATAATTTTGAAGAGCTAAAAGTAGTTTTAAGATTTATGGGTTTACCTACTACATTACCAATGATAGGTTTAACTAAAGAACAATTAATTGAAGTAATAATTCATGCACCACAGACAAGACCTGACAGATTTACAATCTTAAATAAGATAAGACCAGATAAAGATTACATTAGCCAAGTGCTAGATAGATTGTTTACACATAACCTAAATTCTCTAATCTTCGTCTAATCTCTTCTTCTTCTTCCTTTGAATAAGCACTTGTATTTTTTCCAGGAATTAAATTTAATTTTACAAGGTAATCTATTATTTTTTTTGCATTTTGTTTGATATCATCTTTTTCATCTAATGCTACATCTGTCAATGGATCATTGGGTTTGCCATGACAAACCCCTACATAATTTTTATAATTCTCTTTAACAGGTTTTCTATCGTTCAATGTGGCTTCACTTGACACAATCAGTGCGTAAATATTATTTCTATGAAGAAGATTTCCTAAAAAACCAAGCCTGTCAATAAAAACAGATTTATCTTCATTCGTATCTTTTAATCCTTTTCCAAGAATTTCTTTTACTTCACTTTGGACAATTACTTCTACAAATTGATCTCTTAGAATTAATTCTTCACCAAGCATTTCTGCTAAGGAAATTAATTTATTTTCATCGTTACCACAAAACCAGATTGTTTTCATTTTTTTATAGGTTCAGACAAGCTGAACCTTCCTTTTGCCAATCCTTCTAGTTTGATCGGTTTTGCCGAATAAATCGGACAAAACCTATATTCGTCAAACGTGTACCCCTAACCCACAAATTGATTTTCCTAGCATATCACTAGGTATTTTAACACCTAAAAGGTCCAATACTGTTGGTGCGATATCCATTAAATGATGCTTGTCATCTCTCCTACCACTTGAAATATTTTTTGGATCAAATAATAGATACAAGCCTTCTTGTGCATGATTGGCTTCATCAGGACCTGTATCATTTTCATAAGTATAAATAGAATTTATTCCTACGCTACCGACCGATCTCCATCTTAAATCATCAAAAATTACAATTAAATCTGGAGGTATACGATTTGTTGTCTTATAAATTTCTTCTGGAATATATGCAACTGTAGCTAGCTTTCTTCCTCGTTCATCTTTTATATTTTCAATTTTTTCTTTTAGTTTGGCTCTGAGTTCTTTATATTCACTTTGTGGTATTTGTCCGTTTGGCTCTCGACCTTGAACATTTATAAATATTCGTGCATAGTAACCACCTGATCCCCAAACTTTTGTTTTAGACCAGTCAATTTCTAATTTTTCAATTGGAGTAAATGTTTTTGGGTATTCTTTTAAAGTTAAAAGCCCTTCTTTTATAAGCCATTCATTTATGCAAATCCCTCCAATCATTGCTTTTGCGCCATGGTCAGATACAACCATTATTGCTGTTTCATTTAAATCAACCAATTTTAATGTTTCTGCCAATTCATTGTCGAGATATTTATAATATTCTGGAATTACATTTTCATATTTATTTCCAATTTCATATTTAGGATGCAAGGGATCTAAAAATTTCCAAAAGCTATGATGGATACGATCTGTGCCCATTTCAACAATCATTGCAAAATCCCACTCTTTTGTTTTTAAAAGATGTCTAAAAGTTTTAAATCTTGTTTTAGTTGCTTCGTAAATTTGCTTTAAAATAAAATCCCTGTCTTCAGTCCTAAATTGTTTTACATCAGGAATATATTCCCCAATATTTTCTTCTATTTCATATCTTAGTTCATTTGGATAAGTATATTGTGACTTAATACTTGGGGTTAAAAAACAAGTTACCATATGACCATTAATTGGTCTTGGAGGATATGTTTGTGGTACACCAACTAAGATTGATTTTTTATTTATTTTACCAAGTATGTCCCAAACAGCAGGCTCTAAAATATCAGCTCCATTTGAAAAGTACTGACCATCGTAGCTATAATCTTTCCTGTTTCTAAAACCATAAACACCAAGCTGTCCAGGATCTTTGCTTGTTAACATACACTGCCATGCTGGTACAGTAATTGGTGGAATGGTACTTGTAAGATTTCCATAAACACTCTTTTTAAAAAGTAATTTTAAGGTGGGTAAATTATTAATCCACTTATCAAATACCCAGTCAGGTGAAGCACAGTCCCATCCGACGATTAAAACCTTCTTTGCCATCTGAATAATGATAGCAAATATTTCAATGTAATAGTATTGTTATTATTTATAAAGCTTTCCCTACGACCAATTAGCAACTACAACTATAATTTAAAAATAATGAATAAGTCATGCATTAAAAACAATTTATTAGTAAAATCCATACAAAAATTTTATACTTGTGTTGTCTTTTTTAGTTTTTTTCTTTTGTTAATAGCCTCGGTTAAAGCAGAAGTAGTTAGTAGTATTCCAAGATGCATAGAGGATAGGTGTTTAAATAATATTACAGATTTATCAGTTTCAAGTGATGGTTCTTTCTTTTTAATTGTTGATTCATCAAAAAAACCTTATGTTAGAAAATTTAATTTCTCTTCTAACATGATTAATCATGAAGTTCTTATTCCTCTACGCGGGGAAAATTTAGATCTTAACGTTTTAAAAATTGGCATCAGCAAAGATAAAAATAAAGCACTTGTTTCAGCAATTTCAAGTGAAAGCAGTACTCTTCTTCAACAAGTTAATCAAGGAACAAGTTGTAAATGTTCTTCTGGAAATTACTTTGACGAGGCCTCTTGTGTAGTTGGTACATTAACCTGTCCAAGTACACAAGATGCAGTTTGCGGATGTGATAATCAAAATTATTTAAATAGTTGTATTGCAAGAGCAAATGGAATTAAAAAATATACAAAAGCAAATTGTGGATTTCAAAGCAACCTTGCTTGTATAAGCGATGATCAATGTCCTTTAAGTTCTTGCAACGATGGAAGAAAATATAAGCAATTCACCTGTACAGCTTCAAGCAGTAGTAGTGGTGCAATGTGTATTTTAATTACATTTTCTAGTGACCCTTGTTCCTCTTCAAGTAGTTCAGGTGCTACTTCATCCAGCTCAAGTGGAAGTTTTCCAATTATTCAAATTATAGATTTAACTAACAATTCAGTTAGCGCTGTAAATCCATTCTCTTCAGACAGTTCCGGAGTACGAACTCTTTACTTTGCTAAGAAAGGCATCACTGCAGCAAGCTTTAATGATAACGAGGGGAAAAAATTAATTGTCAGTGATGATGATGAAAAATCTCCACAGTTTGTAATTGCCAGCACTTCTACTGAAAAAATTGAGAAAGAAATTTCCATACCAGATAATGCTAAGTCAATTGAGTTTGCTCCAGATTTTAAAGAAGCAGTAATAACTTTTAGTGAAGCTTTTGCTGAGTCTATTGGTATTTTTATAAATAGAACAAGAAAACTAATTAAGTTTGATATACCAGCAAAAATATCTTCTAAGGTTGATGAGATTTTAAGCAGAATTAAATTTGATTTAGGATCTACTAAGGCAGTAGCTTCTTCTTTTGGGGGAAGACATGTTTTGCACATATTAGATCTGCTTAATAATAAATTGATAATTCGTTTTTTAGGTACTGAGGTTGAGGGAAAAACTATTTCAACTTTAAGTCAAGATGGCAAAATAGCTGTTTCTGTAGCTAATGTTGTTGATGAAAGTGGAATTATTGTTTATAAATTAGACACATTTGATCTTAAACTAGCAAGAATTCTTAAGTCTGTAGAATTTAATGATGTCAGTAATGTTTTAGGTGTTGATATTACTCCTGACAATAACAATGTTTTAGTTTTAGCTCAAAAAGATTCTCAGAGAAAAATCAAAGTTTTGAATTTAATAGACTTATCATTAGTATGTGAATATTCAATTGGAGAAGGTTCTGAAAATAGCTCTTTAATTAGTGATCCATATGGCAGATACTTGATAGTTCCTGACTTTCAAGATAGCACAATTACTTCAATAACTGAACTTCAGCCAGGCCCAATACTTAAAAGCATTGCTCCAATTAAAGGACCTCTTTCAGGTGGTACAGAGTTTACTATTGATGGTTTTATTGACCCTTCAATTTTTACAAAAAATATAAAAGTATGTTTTAGAAGTAATAAATTTTGTTCTAGCTCTGTTTCTATCTCAGATGATGGGAAAACAATTACAGGAATTACTCCAAAATTTGTTTCAATGACATTTGCTGATCTAATCCTTATTGCTGAACCAAAGACTAATGTATCTTTTAATTCTTCTTCAGGCGGGATTCAATGTAATAAGCAAATTGTTTCTAAAAGCGTATACAGTAAGGCTTTTAAGTTTGAGTAGTTACTTTCTTGAGTTTTGATTTTTTAATAAACAACTTTTAAAAAGATTAAGTTTTCTAGCATTTGTTGTATGCTCATCAGAAAATGTTACTTGCATTTCTCGCTTGCTAATAAGATTTAGTCTTAAGTTTGTTGAGTTATTGTTTTTATCTACTATGTCTATGATGACCTCATTTTCTGAAAGTATGTTTTGTGATTTTATTACTCCATTTATAAATACATCACCTTGATGGACTGTTCCTTCTAGTTTTCCATCTCTAACACAAAGTTTAAATGTAATAATTCTTGAGCCACTAAGTCCTTCATTTATATGAAGCAAGTTGGTTTTTATAACTGATTCACTACTTGAGCTTGAAGATGACAATGAAGAACTACTATTATTAGAAGGAGACAAACTTCTTGAAGAAGAGACACAAGAGAGCTGATTAAATGAGATAGCATTATTACAGTTAAGATTGGTAGAAGGACAGCAAAAAGCATCGTTACCAGAGCAGACAACTGTGTTGCCTCCACCTACAGAACAAGTTGGAGTACCAGTACAATTAAGCATACTATTGTTGCAAGTACAACAATAACCAGAAGAGGAGCTACTAGAAAGAGAGCTAGAACTACCTGAAGAAGATGAACTTGAGCTTGAAGATGTAACAGCATTAACACAATGTGCACATTCAGTACAACTTTGAGGTACTAAAGTCTGGTTAGCTAAACATTGAGGAACAACTTGAGTACAAATAATACACTCTACTGAACTTGAAGAAACTCTTGCTTTCCATAAACCTGCAAAGTTTTTATTTAGTGTGATATCTCCTAAGCTATCTGAAGATGTTACTAAGCATGGATCAGCAAAGAAATTTAACTCTTCACATATACTTTCAAGACAAGAATATTTTTGGTAAGTTCTTCCGTCTTGGCAACTGCCAAAAGGACAATCCCCGTCAGATAAACAAACTACGAATTCTTGGTTTAAGGAATTACAAATACCTTTTGTTTTCTTTTTTACTCCTAAAAATGATGCTACGCAACTATTTCCATAAGTTACCCCATCACAACCACAGACAGGTTTGTATTTTGGGAAACAGTCCCCATGAATAACTTTTGAACACATATTGCCCAGTGCATATTGCCCTTGGGGACATAGACATTTATTACTGCTTAAGTCATTTGGTTTTGAAGTAGGACAAGTACACATACATATTGTTGGATCATAAATTCCAAATGGAGAATCACATCCAGGTGGTTCACCTGCACAATCAGTTTGTATTTGTGGGCAGCTAGTTTCTCCAGTAACTTTATCTTGTTCTAAAATAAAAGCAGCAAGAGCAACAATCAATGTAAATAAAATAATTGTAATTATATTTGTCTTTTTCATTTGTCACGAGAGAACTATTAAGACTTTATCTTATAATAGACAAATTGTGCAAGGGATATTCTACCAGTATAATATTTAGGAATATTTACTGTTAAAATGGATAAATCCCTTAGGGAAAAAATACTAACAAAGAGTATACTGAAAAATAAAAATTCTAAGCAAGGATTTTCCCAAGGCAGAAGTCCGAGCGAGTGATGTGACACATCTAATAGCCGAGGAATTTGCGTAGCAGTTCCGAGGCGTTATCAATAAAGGATTCATCCGATTTACTCGGTGAATCCGATCAGGTGAAAGGGATCTACCAACGGAAGCTCACGCTTATCGTGAGCATAAAAATGGAGAGTTGGCTGAGTTGGTCGAAAGCGACTTCCTGCTAAGAAGTTATAGGGCCAAAAGCTCTATCGAGGGTTCGAATCCCTCACTCTCCGAATTTCTCGAGATTAAACTATGGTACTAGAAGCTTTACGTTTACAATATCTTTAATTGATTCAACAATGTAATTTATGTCTTCTTTAGTATTTTCTCTTCCTAGAGTTAATCTTAGAGAGCCTTTTACATACTCTTTTGAAATTCCACATGCAAGTAAAACATGAGATGGTTCAAACTCATTATGAGATTTACATGCTGATCCTGAACTACATGCAATGCCTTTCAAGTCCATTTGTAAAACAAGACTCTCACCCTCTACATCTTTACAACAAATACTTACATGGCCAGGAATTCTATTTTCAATACCTGAACCAGTTAAAATAATACCTTTTATTTTTGACAAGCTTTCAATAAGCATGGTTTGAAGTTTTCGAAGTCTTGTTGCATTTTCATTTATTTCTTTTTTTAATAACTTTGATGCAACTCCAAAACCAACAATACCAGCTAAATTTTCAGTACCTGGTCTTAAATTACTCTCCTGGCCACCGCCCATTATTAAAGGCTCTAAAAAATCTTTAGACTTCAGATAAAGTGCTCCAACTCCTTTTGGGCCATAGATCTTATGTCCTGACATTGACATAAAATCTATATTTAATTCTTTTACATTTATAGGGATTTTCCCAAAAGATTGAACTGCATCTGCGTGAAATGAAACATTATTTTCCTTACATATTTTAGAAATTTCTTTTAAATCCTGTATAGTTCCAATTTCATTGTTTGCATGAATGATTGAAACTAGTAATGTTTTTTTTGTAATATTTTTTCTAAGTTCATTCAGATCAATAAATCCTTCCTTATCTACATTTAGCCAGGTAATTCTCCAGCCTTTTTTCTCCAGGTACTCAAGTGGTTCTTTAATTGCTGGATGTTCAATCTTAGTAGATATTATATGTTTATCTTTATTTTTAATTTTAAGTGCTTCAAAAGACCTTGCAATACCAAAAATAACAATGTTATCTGCTTCAGTCCCACCACTTGTAAAAATTATTTCTTCTTCTTTTGCATTTATTACTGATGCAACTTCAGTTCTAGCACCAGTTAAATGTTCCTTTGCTTTTCTCCCGTAAAAGTGAATACTTGAAGGATTGCCAAAGTCTTCTTCTAGAACCTTTACCACAGCTTGAATTACTTCAGGCCTTGCTTGTGTAGTAGCACTATGATCTGCATAAATCATTTTTTTATTGTACATATGCTTGATTTTCTTTTGATGCCTTAAAACTAATAGAATCATAATAAAGATCTTCTAGTGTTATTGATTTTAAAATTTTAAAAATACTTCCATTAAGTTTTTGCCATAACTCGTAAGTAACCACTGCTTCATTACTACCAGTTGGAGCTAAATTAATAGGACCTTCTACGGCTTGAAGAATATCAGCCAGTGAAATACTTGCTTTATCCTTTAAAAGAAGATATCCACCCTGAGGACCTCTTGTACTTTTTATTAAACCAGCTCTCCTAAGCTTTATTGCAATTTGTTCTAAAAAAGGAAGTGGTATGTTTTGATTACAAGCTACTTCTCTAAGAGATATTGGTACTTTTGATTTAATACAATGTGATGCAATATCAATCATTGCTTGAATTGCATATTGGCCTTTAGTAGTAAGCTTCATAGAAAGATTATATCAAGCAAAATTGTATTTTTAGTGTTGTACCTTTGTTTATTTCACTTTTAATTTCAAGCTTTGATTTTATTTCTTTAAGTCTTTGCTTTATGTTTAATATGCCATAACCAAGATTTCTTGTGCCATTTAGATCAAAACCAATTCCATTGTCAGAAATTGTAATTAAAAAATAATTTTCATTTAATTTCTTTAAATTAAAATATACTTCATTTGCTTTAGAGTGTTTTTCTATATTACACAACCACTCTTTAATTACCTTAAATAATTCAACAGCCATTTTGTGCGAGATATTAATTTCTTCATCATAAAGATCCACAATAACTTTCCCCTTAAAAGATTTTTTAAAACCATTTAGAAATTGATACAGCGTACTAACAAAACCTAACAAGTTTATGTCTGGAATCATATATTCATTTATAAGATGTCTTAAATTGTAGTGTAATTCATCAACAAGTTTTTCACATTCTTTAAAATCTCTTTCTTGAATTGCCTTTTTTAAAGCTGGAATTATGCTGCATGGAAGATCATGTAATTCACTAGCAAAGTGCTTTAAAAGCCTCTCTTGTTCTTGGTTTGCAGATTCTTGGAGCTCTATTATGTTTTTTTGTAGATTTTCCTTTTTTCTTTTTTCTATATTTTGTTCAATTGCAATAGCTAATTGGTCAGCAATTGACTGGATAAGTTTTTCAATTTCATTACTCCATATAACGTTCTTTGTACAAAATTGTAAGTTAACTGCAACTTTAATTTTGTAAGTGCTTCCAGTAGTTACAAGAAGAGACTTTGTTTTTAATTTAAGGAAAAGTGCTTTTATTTTGTTTTTAAAAATGTAATTTGGCAGAGGTAAAAAATGAGACAGATCTTCTATTTGCAAAGTATGCCTTTTGTTTAAACGTAGAAGTTTTAGTAAAGTCATGTCACTCAAATCTAACTGAAAACCAAGTGGATTTATTTTAGGTAAATAAGCACTTTCCCAATGATGTGTTAATAATGTTTTTGAATAATCATTGTCTATTTGAAATAACAAGACTCTTTCAGCTATACCAGATTCACCTAGAATTTTAGTTGTGTTTTCTAAGAGCTGATCAATTGAAATTTCTTCTCTTATATCCTTGCTTATCTTTAATAAGATATCTGTAAGTTCATTACTAGTTAGAGATATTATGTTTGAGCTCTCTTGTAAGCGAGGTTGTTCTGTAAGTCCTTTAATTAAAATTTCAATGTTGCCTTTAGTAAGTGTATTTTGCATATTGATATTGATTGATATTCTAATACAAAATGTGGCTTATGACTTACTTTAAGGGCTTAACCAAAGGTAAGGTAAAATCTTACTCACCTCAACGAAGATTAAATATTTTTTATTTAGACAAGGATGATTTTCAAATCATTGAATTTGATTAATTTTTGGATTGGTAAAAGTATTAGAGGTTGAAAATTTAATAATTTAAATTTTATCTTTGATGTAAAATAACTCCTAACTTAAAACACTATGGAAACAGCATTACAACATCAAGGATACTTGTACACATTTTCAAAAAGTAGTTTTAGATATCATCCACCAAGAACTTCTAAATTAAATACCTATAATCCCAAAAAAGAAATGATATTGATTTTAATTGCTGATGATCATCCTTACTTAATTCAAGGTGTTGAAGTTGATTTAAACAAAGATAGAAGAATTAAAATTATTGGAACTGCTCATTCTTATGGCGAGCTGATGGACAAAGTTGCAGGGTTACAACCTGACATGGTTTTATTGGATCTTAAAATGCCAGATTGTGAGGAATATGACTTGAAGCCATATATTCATAAGCTAAGAGCGCTTGCTAAATGTAAGGTAATTATATTTTCTAATGAAACAGGATGGGCAAGAATACACAGATGTTTAGAAATAGGGGCCTCAGCTTATATTGAGAAAGCAATTTCAATTGGGAAACTTGCAAATTTAATTAGACATGTTTATGAAAGTGATGAGCTTGTTATTTTTACTGCTGAACATCTTCCTGAGGTTCAATTTTCTCCAAGGCAAAGAGAAACATTACATTACATGGTTGATGGAAAAGAAAATGATGAAATAGCTGAACTACTAGATGTTGAAACTAAGACAGTCCAGTCATATGTAAACGAAATTAAAGACAAACTTGCAAAAGCATTTTACATGTATCCAGTTAAACCAAGAACATTGATACGACTGGCTTCTAAATTAGGCTTTGGACATAAACTTAGATAGACCTATTCAAAATATTAATTAATTATAAATATTGTAAAGTAATAATATTTATCCTTAGGGTTTTTAATTAGAAAATTACAACAAGCTAATGAAGAACAAAATATTTGTTAGATTTTTTGTAATTTTTACAAATTTCCTTAAAGTCTTAATTAATGAAATACCAGAATTAACCTGATTAACTTTTCTGTACCTCTCTCTCATAATATTGTTGTTGTGAGAGAAGAAGCTAGAAAATTAAACCTTAAAACTAGATCCACCTTTTCTGCTTATGAGCAAATAATAGATCATCAAAACTATTTGAAACAAAAAGGAATTCTATTAAATCAAAAAACTATTTTAAACCATAAAGGTATAAAAATTGCTCTTACTCATAAGCAAATCAAGGTTTTAAAATTAGTTGCAGGTGGATTTTCTAACGAAAAGATCTCTAAAGAACTTATAATGAAAAAGTGTACAGTTAAGCTCTTGTTATATAGACTCATGAAATATTTAGAAGATGTTTTATATGAAAGGATTGACAGATTTTCTCTTATAATAATTGCTCAGGAATTAGACTTAGATAGAATTCGGTAAAAAAATTTTAAACAGCATTTTTGTATGACTTGTGTTGAAAGTTTTCTTCCCACCAAGGGACAAAAACTTTAACTATTTCTGGATCAAACTGTGTGCCGCTGTTTCTAATTATTTCTTCAACTCCTTGTTCATGACTCAGTGCTCTTCTGTAAATTCTATTTGTTGTCATAGCATCATATGCATCAGCTATAGAAGTTATTCTAGCTATAAGTGGTATTTCTTTTCCTTTTATCCCATATGGGTATCCAAAGCCATCAATTCTCTCATGATGAAGAATAACTACATCAATACATCCATACAAGCAGTTTAGCTTTTTAACTAACTGAGCTCCAATTATTGTATGCAGCTGCATTTCTTTGTATTCAGAATCTGTAAGTGGCCCAGGTTTTAAAAGAACACCATCTCGAATACCAATTTTACCTACATCATGTAATAAAGCACCACCTTGCAGGTAAAGCTGTTCAATCGTGCTTAAGTTACATCTTCTTCCTAATTCTGCAGCAATTTGAAAAACTCTCTCAGAATGACCTCCAGTGTATGGGTCTCTTGTTTCTACTGCCATTGCTAATGTGCTTGCAGTATGAAAGAAGTTTTCTATAAGCAATTCTTGAATTTGTTCATTAGCTTCTTCATAGTCTCTCAGACTTGCAAAAGCTTTACTAAATGTTGTTGCAATTCTGTGTAAAGGTTCTTTAAAATCTAATTTTAACTCTGGCAAATTTTTAATTTCTTTTGCAAAAAAAGAAATCTCTTTACTAGTTGGTTTTTTATCTTTTCTCGATACATCTTCAGTAGCTTCTTCAGTTCTTAACTCTCCTGCAATTTCATTTAAAGAGTGTGTTAATTCTTTCAAAGGTGGATCAATTTCATAACTTTTCTGTGAGCATGTCTCAAACACAGAATATTTAATTTCAGGACTTTTTTTCTTATCTTTCAATTTTAATTAACCTTTCTAACTTTACTTTAATGAAATAAAACTTCAGACACTATACCTTATTAAATCCTTATAGTAAGTGCTCTCTATCACATAATGCCTCATACAATTACATTAGAAACCTAGCTATCCCTTTATCATAAAACAAACATATTTAGGTTAAGGTTTAATGTAGAAAATTCGTCCAATTGGCGTAGGTAATAAATCCTGGATATCCCTAAAATAAGGATTTAGCTTGTAGGTCTAGAAAATAAATAAAAATATTTTTCTGTAAATTTTTATTTCTAAATTGTGTTCTCTTTGTAAGATTTTTAATTTAATTTTTTTTCATCTTTTTGAACCAGGTGATTAGCATGACAAAGTGCTATTGCAAGTGCATCAGAAGCATCATCTGGCTTTATCGTAGAATTAATGTCCAGGTATTTTTGTATTAATTTTTGAATTAGAGATTTACTAGCTTTACCATACCCTGAAATAGTTTGTTTTACTTGTAGTGGTGTATACTCATATGTTTTTATTTTTGATTCTGCTGCAGAAAACAAAATGACGCCTTTTGATTGCATAACAGGCACAAAAGTTTTTACATTCTTAAAAAAATAGAGACTTTCAATTGCAATACTATCAGGCTTGTATTTTTTAAATAGTGCCTTTAAATCATTGTAAAGTTGTAAAAGTTTGTCACCTTTGTCAGAATTACCTTTTAAGTCAATATATCCATAACCTATTGCTTTTGGTTTTGTTTCTCCATTACCATAACACAAGACTCCATAGCCAACTGTTGTACTGCCAGGATCAATACCTAAAATAGTTTTTGCTTTGTTATTTAGTCTCACATTTCTCCTTTGTTTTTTATAAAACTAATAAAATATTTGTTATGTTGTCAAACCCAGTAATAAAAATATTGTTAATAACATTTTGTGGATTTCTTTTATCATTTAGTGCACCAGAATATAATCTTTGGCTTGTTGCATGGATTGGACTTACACCACTTTTTATTATTATAAACACTGCTAAGAAGATTAAAGAAGGAATTTTTTATTCATTCTTATTTGGCTTTGGTTATAACTTCTGGTATTTGCATTGGTTATTTTCAATGCACCCCTTAGATTGGTTAGGATTAAGTAATACTGAGAGTTTAATTTTGTCTTATTTAGCTCTTTTTATAACATCAGTTTATTGTTCACTTTATTTTGTTTTATTTACAATTTGTGTGTTTTTACTAAAACAAGTTTCAGTAAAACCTTTTAATAACAGTATTTTAAAGTTAATATTAACAACTTTTATTTGGCTAATTGTTTTTAATAAGTTACTTTCTTGTAAATATTTACCAGGTTTTCCGTGGACCTTAGTTGAATATAGCCAGTATAAGAATTTATTTTTAATTCAAATTGCAGAATATTTTGGAAGTGTTTCAATTAGTTTTTTAATTGTTATTTTTAATTTAGTTTTAGCAGAGTTCTTGATTTGGATATTTAGTTCTGAAAAAATAGGAGATAGACATATACCAAAGACACCTGGAGGGCTTGAAGTAATTATCAATGGTTTTATTTTTGTTTTAACTTTGATTTTTATAAGTTTAATAACAGGATTTTTTTTATATGAAAGAAATCAACAACAATTTTCTAATGAATCACAAGCTATTTGCTTGCTTCAAGGTAACTTACCAATTAAGACTACACGTGGAGCAAAAGTTGATTTAAATCTTGCAAAACAAACTTATGAAGAACTTTTAGTTAACAATGAAGCAGCACTTTTTATTAGTCCTGAAGGATCTTTACCAACAGTTTTCAATAAAAACCCCTCTGTACAAAGTTGGTTAAAATCTATAGTAAATAAAAAGAAAGCAAGTGTTATTTTTGGTACGTATTGTAATAAACAGAACTCTGAATTTACAAATTGCATAGCAAGTATTCTTCCTGGTGAAAGCAGGTTTTCATTTTATGAAAAAGAAAGACTAGTGCCTTTTGGAGAATTTGTACCTTTTTCTTATATCTTACCTAACATATTAAAAAAGTTGGCATCATTTACTATTGGGGAAGGTTTTGTTGAAGGTAAAAAAATCTCCGCAATAAACAGTTCTATTGGAAAACTAGGTATGAATATTTGTTTTGAATTAATTTTTCCTTCTCTTATAAGAAAATATTCTCTTCAAAAAGCAGGACTATTAGTTAATCTTTCTGATTTAAGCTGGTTTTCTAACTCTAGAATTAAGGAGCAATTTTTAGCTTTTGCTGCATTTAGAGCAATAGAAAACAGAAAGCCATTTGTAATTTGTGCTAACAATGGTATTTCTGCCTTTATAGATCCAAGCGGTAAAATTAAAAGTCAGTCTTTGCAAAATACAAGAGGGGTATTAATTGATTGGATTAATCCAAATTATAAAGTTACTCTTTATGCAAAGTATGGATGGTAAAGAACAAGTGGTAAGAGGTAAGTAGTAAGTGGTAAGGTAATGAAATGTTTAGAAAAATAATTTCTATAATTTTAATTTTAATTATGTTTTTCTTTTCTGAAAGCTCAGCTAAAGCTCTTCAAGGTTTGGTTAAGTTTTCAGGCAAGGGAAATCTAGTAGTGTTTCTTGAAATTGCAGATACTGACGAAAAAAAATCAAAAGGTTTAATGAGTAGACCAGACTTACCACAAGATAGAGGCATGGTTTTTGTTTTTAGACCAGCAAAGGAAGTTACTTTTTGGATGAAGGATACACTCATTTCACTTGACATAATTTTTATAAACCAGGGGAAAATTGTTAAAATTGTAAAAGCGGCAGAGCCGAATCAAACTCATACTCTTTACTCGTCAGATTTTAATGTAACTGAAGTAATTGAAGTAAATGGTGGATTTACAGACAAGAATATGATTAGTGTTGGTAGCAAGGTTTCATTTGAAAATATAGCTCAAATTGATTATTCTGGGAAATCCAAATTAATGATTGTAGCTAAATAAAATACAAAAATGCAAAAGTTAGTAACCTCTAGTCAAATACGTGAACATGAATCTGAATACATAAAAAAAATGGGTTTAGGAAGCTCTTTAGAGCTCATGGAAAAAGCAGGAAAAGGTTTAGCTCGTATAGTAAAAAATTATGATGAGCCATATATGTTTATTTGTGGTAAAGGAAATAATGGCGGAGATGGAATTACTGCAAGTAAATACCTCCACAAGTTAAAACGCAAAGTGGTTATTTGTTTAACTTCTAGTGAGCAAGAATTATCTTATGATGCAAAAATTAATTTTGATCTAGTAAAAAAAACTAAGATTCAATATTTTCAAATTCAAAATGAAAGTGATAAAGCCTTTTTAAGCTTCTTAAAAGATACAAATACAGTTGTAGACTGTTTACTAGGAACAGGTACTAGTAGTAAAAGTAAGCTTTCAACTTTTTATGAATGGATAATTAATTCAGTAAATAACTCAGGTAAAAATATTATTGCATGTGATATTTCAACCGGTGTCGATCCAAGTAGTGGTAATATATCTTCTTGTGCAATAAAGGCTAAGGAAACAGTAACTTTTGGTTATCCAAAAATAGGATTATATATTTATCCTGGCAGAGAATATTCAGGCAAGATTAATGTTGTTGATATTGGTTTACCTGACAAGGATATAAATTTATTTTTATTAGATGATGAATTTGCCAATGACAATTTACCTCAAAGGGCTAATGATAAAAGCAAGGGTAGTTTTGGAAGAACACTAGTAGTTGCTGGTAGCATGAAGTATCCAGGTGCAGCAATTTTAGCAAGCAAAGCTGCTAGTTCAATTGGTTCAGGATTAACTTGTTTAGCTACATCAAAAGAAGTATTTGTTCAAATTACTTCTAGCATTCCTGAAGTAATTCATGTGGAATTTAAATTAGATGAGATTCTGAGCGAATGTAAAAAATCCAATGTTGTAGTTTTAGGACCAGGTTTAACTCTTAGAGAAGAGATTAAAACTTTAGTTTGTGAACTAATTACTAATGCAGAAGTCCCTATTGTTTTAGATGCTGATGGCATAAGTGTTTTGGCATCTAAAAAAGAAATCTTAAGAAGCGCTAGAAACCATATGATTATAACCCCACATTTAAAAGAGTTTGCAAGATTACTAGGAAAAGATTTAAACGAAGTCTTATCGAATAAATTAAAACTTGCACAAGATGCATCTTTAGAACTTGGATGTACAGTAGTTTTAAAAGGTCCAGGAACAATTATTGCAGCAAAAGATGGAAAAACATACATTTCTCCATTTGCAAATTCAGCACTAGCAAAAGGTGGAACTGGAGATGTATTAGCTGGCTACATTGGAGGATTAATTGCACAAGGTCTTGAACCACCGATTGCAGCTTGTGTTGGTGTTTACCTTCATGGAAAAGTTGCTGAAATAATTGCAGGTGAAAAAACAAAATATTCACTTCTTCCACAGGATTTAATTACTTATTTGCCAAAAGCAATTAAGTCGTTTGAGAGCTTATAATACTCTTATGCCAACAATTAAAAATTTAGATAAAGCAAAGGAAAGAATTCTGAAAATTTCTTCAAGATTTAATCTAAGCAAGAAAAAAAAAGAATTAAAAGTAGTAGAAAATATTGTAGAGAATGTAAGAGAAAAAGGTGATAAAGCTTTAATTTACTATACAAGAAAGTTTGACAAGCGTGAGTTAAAAAATATTTTAGTTTCAAAATCTGAAATTAAAAAAGCAAGGAAACAAATTGCACGAGATCTTTTAGCATCAGCAAAAAAAGCAATTTCTAGAATACAAAAATTTCAAAAAACAAATATGCCTAAAAGCTGGATTAAATCTTTTGGAAAAAGTGAAAAACTTGGTTACAAGTATGTTCCTTTAGATTCAGTTGGTATCTATATACCTGGTGGAAAAAGTCCATTAATTTCAACAATTTTAATGACAGTGATATTAGCTAAGGTTAGCGGTGTAAAAAGAATAGCAGTATTTACTCCACCACCTGTACATAAAAATATTTTAGCTGTTTGTAATTTGCTTAACGTAAATGAGATCTATCAAATAGGTGGTGCTCAAGCAATTGCAGCCTCAGCATATGGTACAGAGACAGTAAAACCAGTTAGTAAAATTATTGGACCTGGAAACATTTATGTAACACTAGCTAAAAAAGTTGTCTTTGGAGATGTAGGGATTGATGGTTTATATGGACCAAGTGAAGTTGCAATCATAGCTGATAAGTTTGCAAATCCTAACTACTTAGCTATTGATCTTTTAAGCCAGCTTGAACATGGCTCAGGACTTGAATCTGCACTATTAGTTACCAACAGTAAACAGATTGCTAAAGAAACACAAAAAACACTTTTAAAGCTAGCAA
Organism: Candidatus Melainabacteria bacterium; assembly: GCA_016193285.1. Taxonomy (NCBI): domain Bacteria; kingdom Bacillati; phylum Candidatus Melainabacteria; species Candidatus Melainabacteria bacterium. Next base: position 46,092 of record JACPSL010000018.1, on the reverse strand, counting down.
AAAAATTACCAAATAAAAATATAGTACTTAACTCCTGGAAAAAAAATAGTGCAATTATTATAGTAAAAAGTTTACAAAAAGCAACTGATTTAATAAATAAGTTTGCACCAGAACATTTAGAAATAATCACAAAAAATCCAGTCAGCTTATTAAATAAAATTTACAATGCAGGAGCTATATTTTTAGGTGAGTACTCTTGTGAGTCGGTCGGTGACTATATTGCAGGACCTAGCCACTGTTTACCAACAGGTGGGAGTGCAAGATTTTCTAGTGGACTTACAGTAATGGATTTTATGAAAAAGATTTCAGTTATTTCATTTGATAAACAATCATTTAATAAAATTGCAAAAGATGTAATTAACTTAGCAGATGCTGAAGGATTAAAAGCACATGAGGAGTCGATGAGAAAAAGAATTGGATGATAAAGTTACTTCATCGTTTTTTTTATGCCTGGCTTTTTTTAACTAAATTGCCTGCGCCTCCTTTACCAAAAGCAACAAAAGAAGACTGGGGAAGGATAGCACCATACTTTACTTTAATAGGTTTTTTAATAGGCTTAATTCTTTTTTTATTTGCTAAGATTTTTTTGTATTTTAAATTACCAGTTTTATTTTCAGCTCTTTTGCTTGTATTTCTATGGGTTTTAATTACTGGTGGTTTGCATCTTGATGGATTAATGGATACATTTGATGGCATTAATTGTCAAGATAAAACAAGAAAAATAGAAGCCATGAAAGATAGCAGAATAGGTGCTTTTGGGGCAATGGCAGGTATTTTTGTTGTTTTGTTTAAATTAATTTCTCTTTGCACTATTATTTTAAATAAGATATTTTTTGTAATTATAATTTCTTGTGCTCTTGCAAGATTAGCTGCTGTATATTCTTTTACTTTTTTAAATAAAAGTAAGGACTCTGGAATAAGTTCATCTTTACTTTTATCTGGAGTAAAAAAGCCGGGAGATTTTTTCGCAAATCTTTTTTGTTTTGTTATAGTTTTCTTAATGTGTATATTTTGTTTTCATCTAAAGTTTATTTATCTAGTCTATGGTCTATTGTCTATGGTCTTTTGTCTGCTCTGGTCACACTGGCTTGATAACCATTTTAAAGGTCATACAGGTGATACTTATGGAGCATTAATTGAATTAAGTGAAGTAACTATTTTATGTCTTGTAGTTATCTTTAAACAATTTTTGTTATTGTGACCGAATATAATTACTCAGCACGTTAATTTATCTTAGGTTATCCTTCACGGAATTATACTATTTAATAAAGTGAGGCTTGATCCAATTTACTTGGGCAAGCCGAGCGGTCTATGGAAAGCTGGCTCAAGGAGCGAGAGTTCCGCAGAGCCAGCTGAGTAATTACAATAAACATTTTCTATTTTAGATACAATTTCTTCTTGTGTTAAATTCTTATACCAATCAGCAACCACCATTAATCCACCTGCACCAACACCTTCTTTAATATGACCATTTTCATATGCATAAAGCCCTTGGCATTTTGAGTCTTTAAAATGAACATTTGATGAAGTAAGTGGTGCATCAACAAGTTCAGCAAGTTTTTTAGTCTTAGCATTTTTATCATTTGTAATCCAAGAAGTTGTTGCTACTGCTACATCATATGGTGAATAACCTAAAACTTTCTTTGCTAAGTAGTATACTGCAAGCATCTGAGAACCTCCAGCAAGAAGTATAGGTTTATTTACTTTTTGTGCACCTTTTATAAGACCACAAACGAAAGCCTGCATTGGATCACCAAAATAATCAACTGCTTTAAGTGGGTTTTTATTTACTCGTGAAAATAAATTAGCATTTGTAAGTAGAGCATCTTTTACTGTTTGATTTTTCCAAAGATTATTTCCTTCAGGTGAGCTACTGTTAACTAAATCAAAAGCATTGATTCCTAATGCACACAATACACTTAAAGCAGTGGTTGTCCCTCCTGGAACACATTCACCAATTACTACATAAGGATAAGCATTAAAATTTGAAATAAGTTTTTCACCTTTTTGAAATAAGAAAGATGTTTTTATAGGTCCTAAAGCATTACCAGTAGTTATGCATTTTGAAGTACCCATATTTAAACTAATGTGCTCACCTTTAGGTTTTACAAAGGCACCAACATCAATTACTGAAATATCCAAATCTAGTAAATCAATCATTGCTTTTGAAATAATTACTGGGGAAGGAATACCACTTGGTGATACTGGTAATTGATTTTTAAATTCTTCTTTTTTAGAAAGTAAAAAGTCAGCATCTAGTGCTGGAGTTAATTTTAAAAGCTCTACATTTTGTCCAGCACTGGATATTCCAGGAATTAATGCTGTTTCAGTAGAAGCAATTACAAGTATAAAAAGAGGTCTTTGTGATTTAACTTTACTTACAAAGGTTTGACAATCTTTCCATTTTGTAATGAACAAGGAAGATTTTTGATCTGTATAAGTTTTTAGCATTTTATAATTGTTTTTGTTATTATTTTACAGTATGAATCATAAAGTTATAAAAAAATTCCAGGATAAGGGAATTACAATTTTGGATCCACGGAATACTTATATTGGCTCAGGTGTTAGGATTTCACGAGGGAATATAATTTATCCAAATACTTTTTTAAAAGGAAAAATTAAAATTGGTTCTAAAAACATTCTTGGTCCAAATCTGTATATAGAAGGCACTGTAACAATTGGTTTTGGAAATAATATTACTTTTTCACACGTAACAAATTCAAAAATTGGAAATAACAATCATATAGGACCTTATTCAAGACTAAGAGATAATGTGGTTTTAGCAAACAATATTAAAGTAGGAAATTTTGTTGAAATTAAAAAAAGTAAAATTGGAAACAATACTCAAATTGCCCACCTGAGCTACATTGGAGATGCATCAGTTGGTAAGAATGTAAATATTGGTGCTGGAACAATAACTGCAAATTACAATTCACGTACTGGTAAAAAAAGTAAAACAATAATTAAAGATAGGGCTTCAACAGGTTCAAATTCTGTTTTAGTTGCTCCAGTTGTAGTTGGTGAAGGTGCAATGATTGCAGCAGGTTCAGTTATTACAAAGAATGTTCCAAAGAATGCACTTGCAATTGCAAGGACTAGACAAGAAAATAAATTTGTTTTTTCTTTTTAAAAAAATTAACCCCAGCCGATTTGTTTGCCGGATTTAACTGTTAACTTGTCAACTTTAATTCCAGCTGCACCTGGTCTATATAAAAATGAGTGTGGAAGTGAATTTATAGACAAGTCAGATATCTTGGATGACTTAACAGGTACCTTTTCATGATTTGAAACCCTTGTAAGTATTGTATAAGCAGGTTTTGGTACCCAGGTTTTTTCAGTAGTTATGCTGCGGTTCCAAACTGTTCTTGCTTTTGGAGGAGGAGGAGTTTGTTTTTGTATTGGTGTTCCTTGAGTACTTCCAAGTTTATTTTTTAAAGTTTCAATAAGCTTTTTTAAATCATCGTTTTGTCCTTGGTTTTGATTAGCTTGTTTATTTTCTATTTCTGGATTATTTGTTGCTAAAGTTACTTTTGCTGTAGATGCAGCAGCAACACTTATTGTAGGATCACTTCCTTTTGATCTTGCTTGTGGTCTTCTGTTTAGTGTTCTTGGCGGCATTTTTTATTTTTTCCTTTTAGGTTCTAGGTTAAGAACTGTTTAAGAACTCTTACTTTTGATTCTAAACATTTTAGGAATTATGTCAACCCCTAAGCATAAAGCCATTAAATCTTCATATTTTAACGATATTTGATATAAATGTTAAGGATGACAATAAAAGCAATCTTAACACTGGAAGATGGAACAACTTACGAAGGTAAGAACTTTGGATGCTCCGGAACTACACTTGGCGAAATTGTTTTTAATACAAGCATGACTGGCTACGAAGAAATAATTACTGATCCAAGTTATGCAGGCCAAATTATTACTTTTACTTATCCTGAGATTGGAAACTACGGTACAAACAATATTGACTTAGAAGCAAAAAAAAGTTTTGCAAAAGGTGTAGTTATTAGAAACTTAAGTCCTAAAGAAAGTAATTGGCGTGCTGATTCTACACTTGACAACTTTTTAAAATCTCAAGAGCTAGTTGGAATTTCTTATGTTGATACAAGAGCAGTTACAAGAAGGATTAGAAATGTAGGTGCAATGAGAGCAGGAATTTCTACTGAAATTTTAAATCCAAGAGAACTACATAAAAAAGTTTTAGAATCCCCACAAATGCTAGGAAGAGATCTAGCTAAAGAAGTTTCTACAAAAGAAAACTACAGAGGACCTATGCCAAAAACCCAGCCAGCCTGGCCTATAGTAGCATTGGATTTTGGAATTAAAAGAAATATTTTAAACAGGCTAAGTTATTTTGGATTAGCACCACTTGTAGTTCCTGCCTGGACAACATTTGATGAAATAAAAGCAATAAATCCAACGGGAGTTTTTTTATCAAATGGACCAGGGGACCCTGAGCCTGTTAAATATGCAATAGAAACAATTAGAAAAGTAATTGATAAATTAAATATTCCAATATTTGGTATTTGTCTTGGACATCAATTATTAGCTCAAGCATTTGGTGCAAAAACTTATAAACTAAAATTTGGACATCGTGGTGCAAATCAGCCTGTAAAAAATTTACTTACAGGAAAAGTTGAAATCACTGCACAAAATCATGGTTTTGCAGTTGAAACAGAAACACTTCCAAAAGAATTAGAAGTTACCCACTACAATTTAAACGATAATACTAATGAAGGTTTGAGATATAAAGAGTTACCAATCTTTTCAGTTCAATACCATCCTGAAGCATCTCCTGGACCACATGATAGTGATTATTTGTTTAAGGAATTTGTAGAACTTATTAAAAGAAGTAATTATGGTACTAATCTTGATAATTGAAAAAAAGCCCCTCACTTTTTTGGAGGGGCCTTTATATGAACTCGTCGGTTGACAGGGGTAATGGGTGGGATTAACCAACAAGTTCAACAGCTTGTTGAAGCAATTTGTCAGCAACTTTATGTGCATTAATTGCTGCAGTGTATTGTCTTTGTGCTTCAATAATGGAGTCAATTTCTACTTTAGTCCAGACATTGGATTTTTCTAATGCTTCATTAAAAACAAGTGCATTAGATGGTAATGCAGGACCACTTTCAGAAGTTTGTTTCCAGTAAACATCACGGAAGTTTTTTAATCCATTTAAATTTTGGAAATTTCGTAGTGTTACTTTATACAGTGATACTTCACTGTCACCATACTTCCCCCAAATTACACCACTTTTATCAATTCTAATTTTTTCATATTTTCCAAGATATAAACCATTAGTAGGATCAACAGCTAGATTAATTGGTTGTGGTTTTCCAATTGCTCCACCTGAACTAACTTGTGCATATTCTCTTTTTGCAGGACTATTAAATGGATCTGCAAATATATCAAATTCAGCTCTTGGTCCTAACTTTGCATATCCAGAATTTCCATGTGGCTGAACATTTGATTGGAGAGGAGTTCCAAGTAATGTAAAACCTTCGTTGGAAGCTAAGTAACCGTTTCTATCAAAATGAAAATCACCAAGTCTTGTGTACACAATCTCATTATTTCCTGGATTTAACATAGTGAAAAAGCCCTTGCCTCTAAGCATCATCTTTGTAGGTTCACCTACTCTTACCATTTCTTTGCCTTGTCTCCAGGAATAACCAGCATCTTCAATTGTGCCACCAAATAAATAGTCTCTAAAGGTAAATCTCTTACCGTTATAGCCTGGTGTTTCACCATTAATTACGTTAGAAGTTAAAAAGTCAATTTGTTCTAACGCTGATTGTGCTGCATTTGCTGCTAGTGTTGATATGTTGTACATGGTCATTTCTCCTTTACTTTTTTTATCTTAAATTAAATTGAAATTAGGTGTTTTAAGCTGCTTTTCTTTTCTCTTTTTCTTCCTTGAACCTGACTCATTATTAAACAAAACTTCTGACTCATAAAAATTAAAATCACGTAGTGATAAACGATGATGTTTTAAATTGTTGTTTAGTTTATCCTTGTTATTTTTAATTAGTTCACCCATTTCTTTTGAGCCAAGCAAGGATGCTGTAACACTTCTGTCTGGATGCATTCTAAGCACAAGTGCTTGAACATCATTTAAAAGTGGTATATCTACTCTTATTGATTTTTTAGTTATGTCTTCAGTAACTATTGGTATAAATTTTTCCCACAGAGCAAGTAATTCTGATTTAGAGTATTGTCTTCTTTGCCCTTGATCATAAACTGGCTGGATAAGTGCTTGACCAGCAACATTATGAGCATTGTTTAGTATTTGTTGTCTTGGGCTTTGAAACATTTCTTCTTCAAAATGTTGCTTGTTTTCTTTAAATTTATTTAAAAGTGCATATGTTGAGTGGACCCCTCTTGAAGTTTTGTTGTCTGTGTTTTGAATAATTGTACTTACGTTGGGTAATTCTTCATTTGAATTTTGTTTTGATTTTTTCTTTTTTGTTTCTAAAGCTTCTTCCGCAGTTGTTTCTTTTTCTTCTAATTTTGGAGATACTTCTTGTATCCTTTTTTCATTTGCTTCTTCTAGCAACTTACTAAAACTTACATTAGAAGGATTTTTTAAAAGGTTGTTAGCCATTTTAAAGGTATCAAGATTATTATCAATGTTTACTTGAGGTATCACTTTATCTTATTCTCCTTCTTTACTTTCTAAAAGTTCCCTGGTATGTTTTAAGATCCCAATTTCATCAAGCATAATTCTTTCTTTTCTGTTTTCTTCATTTGTATATTCTTTATATTTTCTTTCTTTGTGTCTTTTTAAAGCTTCAAGCCTTATTTTTGCTTCTTTTACTTCTTCTCTTGCTTTGAAGAGTGCATCCTGGGCAGCTTGTAGTTCTTTTTCTAAGGAAGCAATTTTTTCATTTAATTGCTTAATCCTCATTACATAAAGATTTGCATGTGCTAATCCTTCTTTAATTAATTCAGCATGCATCTCATTTCGTTTTTCAATAGTTATACTTAGTTCATAAGAGACTTCTCTTAGATGATCTTCTGCTTCTCTCATTGCAATGATTGCATCATCGAGTTCTTCTTCTCTGATCTTTAGTACTTTTTCTAAACGATATCTAAATGGCATAATGCTCCTTTATGCTAAGTGAGTAAGTTACATGAGATCTATTAAGAGGAAGTTAAGAGGAATTTGTTTTTTATTGTGATTATTCTTTTATATGATTCTTCAACTTTGTTTAAAAGCTCCCTTGTTAATTTTTCTTTAACGTGCTTGTATGATCGAGTAATGCGATTTTCTTTCTGGTTAAATAAAAGCATATTAGCACCAACATTAATTGCTTCATAAACAGCAGCCTCTAAAGAGTAGTTCTTACTAACTGCTTTCATACCTAACTCATCAGTAATAATTAATCCTTTAAATTTTAGTTCATCTCTAAGCAAATCCAGCAAAATATTTTTTGACAAGGATGCTGGCCTTTTTTTATCCTTTTCAATTTTTGGTAATTGAATATGTCCAACCATTATGACTGGGGCATTGTTTTTAATTGCTTTTTTAAAAGGTAAAAGTTCAAAATTGTTTAATTGATTTTTACTTTTATTTAAAATTGGAAGGGCTAAATGTGAATCAACATCCGTATCCCCATGCCCTGGAAAATGTTTTATAACAGGAATAATATTTCTCTTTAAATACAAATCAATTATTTTACAGCCAATTTTTGTAACAATTTCAGGATCATTGCTTATTGCTCTTCTTCCTATAACAAGATTTTTAGGATTTGAGTTTATATCTAAAACAGGTGCAAAATTCATATTAAAACCAAGTTCAAGCAGTTCATTAATAATTATTTTTTGTGCTTCTAAAACTTTATCTGCTCCAAGCTTGCTAAGTTCCCAAAGGCTTGGTACTGAAGTACAAATCTTTTTAAGTCTTTCAATACGACCACCTTCCTGGTCAACAGCAATAAATGGTTTTATTTTAAAAAATTTATTTATATCCTTAATTAGCTTTCTAACTTGCTTCTTGCTTTTAACATTATGTTCAAAAAAAACTATTCCACCTGGTTGAACTGTTTTAAAAAAATCTTTTATTTCTTTTGATAAAGAATATCCACAAAAACCAACAAAGAAAAGTTGACCTAGTTTAATCTCAATATCTTCAGCCACAAAGAAAATAATAGCAAATTACTTTTTCTTACTACCTTCGTTTATATCCCCTTTGAAGGCACGTCCATCAATAATTCTCCCAAAGTTGTCTGAGTGTTGCTTAACTTCTTCATCACTAGAACCTGCACCTTTATAAACTGGTTTAATAACAGTTTCAGCTGTTTTGCTTGCAAAGGTACCCTTTTTCATTTGTGCACGTACAGCTTCATATTTTGCATCTGGCAATTTTGTACCATCAACCATATCTTGATTTTTCTTAGCATTAACTACAGCATCAGCATAAGAAAACCCATTTGTAATATATTCTTTTATAAATCTAAGTCCTAATGTAAAGTCACTCATTGTTTCACCCTTCTTGTTTTTCTAAGAACCTTTTCCTATAAATTGACTCTAAAGAACTTGTATAAAGTAAAGGTTAACAAAACCTCTTCATTAAAAAAATTTAATCTTAAATCAAAATAAAAAAAGAGCTATAAAGCTCTTTTTAAGTTGTTTAATTTTTAACGTAAAAGTATTATACCCGCTTAAGTAGCATTTATAACGTGGGGTAAGCCTAATTGAGTTAAAATTTTCATTTCTCTTACAGCTTCTTTTATTCCAATCATTACAGCTTTGCTTATAATTGAATGCCCAATATGAAGTTGTTCAATACCATTTATCCTTGCAATAGGCTTTATGTTTTCATAATTTAAACCATGGCCTGCATTTGTTTTAAGACCAATGCTTTGAGCAAACAAAATTGCTTCCTTTATAAGGTTTAATTCTTTTTCATTTGGGTTTTCTGCATATGGGCCTGTATGAATTTCTACAAAATCAGCACTTATGTCTTTTGCTAATTTAATTTGTTCTTTATCAGCATTTATAAAAATGCTTACTACTAAGTTATTCTTATGAAGTTTTTCTAAGTAATCACTTAAATATTTTTTTTGTGAAATAACATTTAATCCACCTTCAGTTGTAAGTTCTTGTCTTTTCTCAGGAACCAGAGTTACTAAATTAGGCTTTATCTTTGAAGATATTTCAAGCATTTCATCGGCGGCCGCCATCTCCAGCGTAAAGAGTACAGTAGGGGCAGGATTTATCCTGCCCTGATGACTATTAATAAATTGACTTAGTAGAATTACATCCCGATCTTTTATATGTCTTCTATCTTCTCTTAGATGAATAGTTATTCCATCTGCACCACCTTCAATTGCAAGCTTTGCACTTAAAACAGGATCAGGTTCAATTGTTTTTCTTGCTTCACGAACAGTTGCTATATGATCAATATTTATGCAAAGCTTTGGCATATAAAAAAGTATACCGTATTTGGATATAATAAATAGTTATGCTAAAAGAAAATAAAACTAAATGCATAGCAATAATTGGACTTGGCTTAATTGGTGGGTCACTTGCAAAAGCATTAAAAGGAAAAGGTTACACAGTAATTGGAATAACAAGAAATCCTAAGACAATAAAACTTGCTAAAAAAGAAAAAGCAATTGACATAGGCTCTACAAAACCAGATTCTAAGGTACTCAAAAAAGCAGATGTAATTTTTATTGCAACTCCTTTAAGATTTATACCTGATTATATAAAAAAAATCGCAGCTCTAAAATTAAAAAAAGAAGTTATAGTTACTGATGTAGGAAGTACAAAAGTTAAAATATGTAAGATTGCAAAACAATACTTTTTGCCGTCTCGTCGTTTCGCCGTTTCGCCAGCTCGTTTCTTCATAGGTGGTCATCCAATGGCAGGTACCGAGCACGCTGGATTTAGTGCATCTAAAAAAGATCTTTTTAAAAATTGTACATGGATTTTAACTCCTACTGATAAAAATAAGAAATTAATTAAAGGAATTAAAAAAATTATTACAAGAATTCATGCTAAGCCAATAATAACTACTCCAGAAAAACATGACAAGGCTGTAGCACTGATTAGCCATTTTCCTTTACTTGTTTCAATAGGACTTTGCCAGTTAGTTAAAAATACAAATGATAAAAAATTAAAAAAGTTAGCCATGACTATTGCATCAAGTGGTTTTAGAGATACAACAAGAATTGCAGGGGGGAATCCTGAAATGAGTTTAGGTTTACTTACTTCAAACTCTAATGAACTTGTACAACTTTTACCTCGGTACTTTAAAGAATTAAAAAAAGCACTTAAGTTAGCAACCTTAAAAAATCTAAAATCTATTCAAGAATGGAGAAATAGTTTATTTATTTCCTAAACAACTAAACTCACAACAACTTTCAATTTTGCTTTCTTGAATAACTTGATCTAATTTTTCTTTTGAATCTATAAAGGATTTAGAATAAATTACAGAATTTGGCGGTACATATACATTTTGAAGTGTTACGTTATCTTCAATTAAACAATTTGTTCCAACTATTGAATTAATAATTTTTGATTTTCCTCCTATAAATGTTCCATCAGATATAATTACTGGCCCTTCAATCATTACTTCACTTGAGATGTAAACCTTACTTCCAATAAATATGTCAGTGATTTCTCGCTTGGCCTGGATTATATGATGCCTTGCTCTTATTAATACCTGACTTCTTATTGCTGAGTGTTTTGCTATGTTAATTAAACAACAATCCTCAGCAATAATTTTGCTTTGCCCGATGTTTGTATTTTCTCCAACACAAACTTTGCCAAGTATTTCTGCTTTTGAATCAATGTACGCAGATTTAGAAATACTCTGCTTGAGCTTTTTTTCAAGAAAACCACATATGTGAATCATCCATTGATTCATGAGTGTGTTATCTTTTTTTTAATCCTTACTATGATTCTAGTACAATCTATCCATATTGTCTAGCTATGCTTCAAACTTTAATATTTCTGACTTCTTAATCTTAAAAGATACAGGATTTGCAATTAATGTTGCAGTGCTTTCTAAAATTGTTTCTATTGAAATTAAATTATTTGCTTTAAGTGTTTTTCCAGTAGCAACTAAATCAATAATTGCATTGCTAAGACCAACTATTGGTGCAAGTTCTACAGATCCATATAACTTAATAACTTCAGCACTTAAACCATATTTGTTAATAAAATCATTTGCTAATTTTGTAAACTTAGTAGCAATTTTAGAATTTGGTGGCAAATCTTTTACACTTTTAACTTGAGAGTCTCTTTTGACAGCAAGAACAAGTTTGCACCTGCCAAATTTTAAGTCTCTTAACTTGATAACATCAGGAACTTGTTCTTGTAACAAATCTAAACCTACTATTCCTAAATCTGCACTTCCATGTTCTACATATACACTTACATCATTAGGCCTTACTAAAAGTCCTTTAATATTATTTTGTTTATCAAAAAATACTAATTCTCTATTTGTGTCCTTAAAATTTTTATCTGTAAAATTTATTCCGAGTTTTGAAAGATATTTATAACTTCCATCATGGAGAAACCCTTTTGGAATTGCAATGGTTAGTTCTTTAGAGTCTTTCTTCATATTTTTATTGTTGCGTTCTTGTTTCTCGAGTGTAGTTTTTTAATTGCTTTAAAAGTATTTTTTATGTTTCTTCCTTTTGCAATAAGTTCAGGAGGCTTAAAGTCTAGGAATTTATGTGATTGATTTTCTAAAGTTAAAAGTAAATCTTCTAAACAAAAAGAAAAACCAATAGCAGGAGTATTAAATCCAAACTTGCTGATTAGCTCATCGTATCTACCACCCGAACCGATATTTCTTCCTAAAAAAGGAGTAATAACCTCAAAATAAATCCCCGTATAATAATCAACATCACTAGTTAAACTTAAATCTATTTCAATATTATTTTCAAATAAGTTTAAAATTTTTTCAAAATAAGAAATTATTTTTTTTATCTTTAATCTTTTGACAAGCTTTGCTAATTGCTTGATTTCTTTAATTGCATCTTTATTTCCTCTAACTTGAATTAATCTACTCCAAAATTCTTTTTCTTTGTTTGAAAGTTTGGATTTAGAAAGGATTAAATTAAACAAGATTAAATCTTTTTTAGACAAAGCTTTATAAAGTTCTTGAGCAATATTTCCAAAACATTTAAATAGTTCAACCCATAATGTTGAGTGATTAAACAAGACAAGATATTTTTTAAGTTTAAGTTTACTTAAACTATCTAAAAGTACTTGTAAGCATTCTAAATCTGAAATTCCTTCTTTTGAGCCAATAAGCTCAATCCCAACTTGATAAAGCTCGCGTTCGTTTGTTGTTTTTCTTGCATGATATCTAAATACTTTTCCAACATAATAAAATCTAAATGGTAACTTTTCTTTCTGCATCCTTTCTGCAGTAACTCTAGCAATAGGTGTAGTTAAATCAGCCCTTAACGCTAAAAGTTCTCCATGCTCACCCATTAATTTAAAAGCAACATCGGCAAGTTTACTACTGCCTTGACTTAAAGTATCCCAGCTAATAAGTATTGGAGTTTGAATAGGTCTGTATCCCCAAAGTTCAAATACTTTAACAAGAGATCTTCTTACAAACTCTTGTTTAATTACTTCATTTGGAAGCCAATCTCTTGAACCTTTTGGATTTCGTAAAAAAGTTTTCTTCATTTATTCTTTTGTATTATTTGGCAATGTTCTTAGAGGTTCGTTTAATAGTTCACCAATAGATAATATTACATTCATTGCTCCAGTGATTATTGGAATCTCAGTTTCTCTTTGTTCAATTTGCTCTAAGAATTCAAGTTCTGCAATACGTGGATCCAAGCTAAGTGCTTGTCCTTTTACTGATAAAGCTCTTGCATCACCTTCGCCTTCAATAATTTTTCTTTCTTTCTCTCGTTCAGCAGTTTTTTTAATCCAATTTTGCCTTTGAGATTCCTGAAGTGCAATTTGTTTTCTTTCAACTGCTTCTGCAAATGCAGGTGAAAAAGTAATCCCCCTGATTAATAATTCATCTAAGTAAAGTCCGCTTTTTAAAAAAGATTTTCTAAGTGCATGTTCTACATCCTTAGCTAGGCCTGCTCTTGAAGATGTATAAACAGTGTCAATTGGATACTTAGCAACTATATTTCTAATTATGCTTCTTGATTGAGGGACTATAAGTTTTTGAGCATAGTCTCTTCCTAAATCCTGATGGATTTTCCATGTTTTATTTTTATCTAAGTGTGCAATTACTGTCAGGTCAATGTCAATTTGTTGTCCATCATTGGTTTGGCATTTAATACTTTGTCCTACTGAACTTCTTTCGAGATTGTCAGAAAATGTATAAGAGATCTTTCTTGCATCATAAGTTGTTACTGCTTCAACAAATGGAATAACAAAATTAACTCCTTCATTTAATACTCTTTTTTCTACTCCACCAAATAAGTTAAACACTACACCTGCATGTCCTGCTGGAATAATTTTAATTAGTGAACCACTAAAAATTAATACAAGAGAAATTAATATTGCCATTCCTAATGCTGTTAAGCTCTCTTTATTCATTATTTATTGTTCCTCATTACTCATTGCTAAGTATTAGTTTTGCCTTCCTCCCAAAAATTTGTGCTCTCCTGTATTTTATAAAATCTGGATTTGCTCTTAAGGCATTAACTCTTAGATTTATTGCTTTAGCTTCTCCTTCTGCTTGAAAGATTTTTGCATCTTTTTTGGCTCTTTCACTAGCAAGAACATATTCCATTTTTAAAAATTCCTGAAATGCTTGTTGTTTGCGATCTATTGCATCTTGAAATTCTTTTGAAAATCTTACATTTCTAATTAAGATTTCTTCTACATCAATAAAATATTTTCTTGCAAGATCATTTGTAAGCTGTTCTTGAATTTCGTTTTGTATTTCTTGCCTCTTTACACTGTAAACATCTTCAACAGGATAAGTTGAAAGTACTTCCCTTAATACTGATCTTGCTTTAGGAAATATTACTTTTGAAGCATAGTCAGGCCCAATAGTTTTATGTAATTTCCAAAGCTCAGTTGGTTGTGGTTTAGCTCTTACAGAAAGTTCCACATCAACTTTTTGTCCATCAGATGTTAGTGAATGTATTTCTCTTCCAACTACTTGTCCTTGCCCGCCTTGTTCATCTGAAGTAAAATTATAGGTTGCTTGTTTAACATCATAAATTGTTGCTAATTGGACTGGTGGCAAAACAATGTGTATCCCTTCTCCAAGAACTCTTTTTTCTATGCCACCAAAGATATTAAATACAACTGCTCTTTCTCCAGCATCTACTTTTACAATTGAACCAGAAAGAAATAAAAGCATTATTAATACAAAGATTAAGTAACCCCAAAACTTTTTAAACCAATTAACTAAATCATTTAGTCTTGGATCTTGTTTTGGGTTTGGTACAAAAAAATCTGGGACTTCAATTTCAGGCATTTTTGTTTTTATAATACAGCAGTCACTAAAATAAATGTATTAAAAATTAAGTTTCAGATAATATTTATAGCACATTGTAGGTTTTCCCCTAATTAAGGGAATAATGTTACTGTGATAAAAAACAAAAATAAGGAGCTAATTAGACAATTAGGCATAAATCCATTTAAACCAGACTCATTTCAAATTATTAATGAGCCTCTTATGGATAATTTACATCTTTGGTCAAATGAAAAAATAGAAATAAATGATGTCATCCAAAATTTTTTTGGAATTAAAGTTAGAACAAAACTAATTGCAATATTACTTGATTTAGATCCAAATAATTGGATTGGCATAGGTGCTTCATGGCAACACAATAGCTATAACGGACAAATAAGAATTGATTCTAAGCTTACTGAGTTTTTGTTAAATCAGACTTTTGGTGAATCTCCTGTAAATCGTCCATTTAATATAAAAAAAGTTAATGAACTAGAATTAAATATTCTTCAATCATTTTTAGGGGGCGTTGAAACAAAAATGAAAGGATACTGGGAAGTTGATGCTAAACATCCTTTTTTAATGGATTTAATTTATTTAGTTTGGGTAGTTCAGTCTAATGAAGGTGAGATTGGAAGAATTGCTTATGGTATACCTGCAAGTTTCAGGCCAAAGGAAATTACAAAGACAAGTGCAGGAGATATTGTTGATTTAAACAAACTTGCTAATACCGGTATAAAAGTGCCTGTAGGTTTTTTAGTAGGGGGCACTAAGTTATCGTTTAATGAAATTAAGTCAATTGAGCTAGAAGATCTCATAATATTTGAAGATAGCGACACAAGCAAATTTAACTGGCACTTAGGTGAAATTAGTCTCGTCTTACCTGAAGAAGATCACCCGGTTTATTTAAAAGAAATAGGAAATATTAACGAGCTAGCAAGTGAAATGATAAGGCCAAAAAATATTGAAGAAGATCCACTTTCAAGTCTCCCTCTGGAATTAACTGCAGAGTTTCAGAAAATTATGATCCCCTTAAAACAAGTTTTAGAACTTAAGTCAGGTGGAGTATTGCCATTAGGTTCTGTTTTAGATTCTGAACTTGTTTTAACTGCCCAGGGTAAGCCAGTAGCAAAAGGAGAATTAGTAATTGTTGGAAATCAGTTTGGTCTGAGAGTAACTGATCTTTTAATTGGAGCAAAAAGAGGATTAAAAGGTTCACCTGGTGGAGTAGAAATAAATGATTTGATTGATAAACAAGAAAGCAAGAGTGAAAAAAAAGCAACTTTTGCTGATGAATTAGAAAATCTTGAAGAAAGCTAAGAAAATGAAAGATGTTTTTTCTTTTCTTATTAAACTAACAACAATTTTTCTTGGATCTGGATTAGCAAGTCTTGTAGCATTTTATATAGCAAAGGAAGCAAAAGCATTACCTATACTTGTCTTAAATTGTTTAAAGGAAAGAAATTTAATTAAATCAACCAAGCTTAGCTCACAGTCAGGTTTATATGAAATATCACTACAAGAAAAAATAAAATTATTTTCATCTCACAAAGAAATGAAAATAATAAATTAATGGTTACAAAAATGAACTGGCAAAACATTCTTCCAAATTTAGAACCATCACTACAAATCACTGTATTGCTTGTGATTTTATCAATGCTTCCATTAATAATAATGACAATGACACCTTTTTTAAGGATAGTAATTGTTTTGTCGCTCTTAAGAACTTCAATTGGTACACAACAAGTACCACCAAATTTAGTTTTAATTGGAATGGCAATAATTATTACTGGTTACATAATGGGACCTTCACTAAATGAGATAAATGAAAGAGCTTTAATTCCTTTAAGCAATCAACGAATCAGTGTCCCACAAGCAGTTACTGAAGCATATAAGCCCTTAAGAAAATTTATGCTAAAACAAACTGAGATGAAAGACCTAGCTTTTTTTTACCGCATTAGCAATACTCCAAATCCAGACACTCCTGAAGATGTAGAATTCAGGCATTTGATAGCAGCATTTTTATTAAGTGAATTAAGAACATCATTTCAAATTGGATTTTTAATTTTCATTCCGTTTTTAGTAGTTGATTTAATAGTTGCAAACATTTTATTAGCTTTAGGTATGATCATGTTGTCACCAACGATAGTTTCTTTACCTTTTAAGCTTTTAATATTTGTAGCAATTGATGGTTGGTCGCTTATAATTAAAGGCCTAGTACAAAGCTTTAACTAACTAAGGAGCAATTGTTTTTATGAACTGGATGCCGCAAGCAATTAGGGACGGGATAATTGTAGTCTTAGTAATTTCAGGACCGCTTGTCTTAGCTGCTGCTTTTATTGGTCTTGTTATTGGTGTTCTTCAAGCAGCAACACAGGTTCAGGAACAAACAATTGGGTCAGCCTTAAAAATAATTGGTGTTTTTGTTCTCATTATTTCTCTTGGTTTTTGGATGTTTCAATATTTAAATCAATACACTACCAAGACATTATCATCTGCATTTACTTTTATTCCTCGTCAGTCTCAAAAAGTTATTCCAACAGGTGTTTCTACAAAGGGTGAATTTAAAGAAGGTTTTGAAAAGGTACCTAACGTTGAAAAAATTGAAAACGAGGTATTAGAAATACCTCAAGGAATTCCATATTTAGGTTCTCCTGAAATAGTGAAGCCTCCACCAATAAGTAAACCTTCTCTTCCTTCTGTACAAACAGTGCCTCAAATACCAAAAGTACTAACAGTTCCAATAGCCCCTTTAAAGGGAGCCTTGCCAATTGAAGCACCAATTATTCAACCTCAACCTCAGACACAAATTGAATCTCAATTGCAAGTTCAAGAGCCTCAAACACAAGTAGAGACATTACCTCCGCCTCTGCCTCCGCCTGTTGAAGCCAGGCCTCCACAAACTGAAATACCTCTTCAGGATTCTACTGTAACAAATACTGAACCACAACAAGTGGAAGAAGAAAATATAGAAAGCCAGGAAACAAAAAACGAGCAAACTGAAAGAGCTAATTGGCTGGAGTAAAAAAGTAAGAAATTCCATGTTTGAGATTTCAAATATTATTGTAAACCAAGCAAAACTACTGCAAGAATTAGGAGGCATTATAAATGTTTGGTTTTTAGTTTTTACTCGTTCAGTTGCATTCGCAAGTACTGCACCACTTTTATCTCACAGAACCATCGCAGCTCCTATTAGAATTACTTTTTCAATTATTTTAAGTTTAATTTTAATGCCACTTTTAGAAGTACCTCAAGAATATCCAAAAGAATTTGAGTTTGTTTATTTAATTGTAATGAATGTTTTAGTTGGTATGTTAATTGGTTGGGTTGCTCAATTAATACTAGAAATTGGAAGAATTGCAGGTGAAATGCTAGACATGCAAATGGCTTTAAATGCAGCAACTGTATTTGATCCAGGAAATCAAGTTCAAAGTACAATCATTGGAAGATTTTTTGAGATGATTGCTTTAATAATATTTATCTCAATGGGAGGTCTTGAAAAAGTAATCGAAGGATTTTACAAAAGCTATGAGACATTTCCTGTAGTCATTCATCAAATAAATTTTAGCTTTGACAAACTACTTAGAATAAGTGCTGATGTAATTATTATTGGATTTTTAATCATATCACCCATAGTTATTTTTTTACTTGCAGTTGATTTAATTTTAGGAATAATGTCAAGAGCTGCACCACAAATAAATGCTTTTCAAATTAGCTTTTCAATAAAACCTGCAATTGCTCTTATACTTCTTTTAATCCTTCTTCCTGCATTGTTTAAAATATTTGTCTCTTTATTTACAAATCCAACCAGGGGTTTGTTGTGATAAAATAACTTTGTTATGGCATATTTTATAGTAGCTGTTCAAGTCTTAAGCGGAATTGCATTATTAGCTTTAGTTCTTTTGCATGTTGCAAAAGGTGAAGGACTTGGTGGTATTGGTGGTCAAGCAAGTTTATTTAGTGGTCCTTCTCAAGCAGAAGCAGGATTAAATAAATTAACATGGATAACAGCAGGAGTATTTATGCTCTCTTCTGCATTAGTTGGTTGGGGAATAATTAGGTTTTAACTCTAGAATGCTTTCTAAGCAAGTTTTAACTAAAGCAAAACTAATAAAAAATATATCAGTTGGAAAAGACTATTATGTAAGTTGGTTTTATGCTCCTGGAATTGTTTCAAATATAACTCCAGGACAGTTTGTAATGATGGAATCAGGACAGTATCTCCTTAGGCCATTTAGCATTTATGAAATAAACGAGGATAAAATTGGTTTTCTTTATAAAGTAATTGGAGAAGGCACTAGCTTTTTAAGCAAATTAAAAATTGGAGATCAAATACTTATTAATGGGCCTTTAGGAAAAGGATTTACTTACCCTGAAAATAAACAAAAGTCTATCTTAATAGTTGCTGGTGGTATTGGAATTGCAACTTTTCCACTTGTTGCAAGAATTGCCCATGAAAAAGGCTACAAAGTTAAAACACTTTTTGGAGCAAGAACAAAAGATGATCTTATTTGTACTGAAGAATTAAAAAAATATGGTGATGTTGAATCTATAACAGATGATGGTAGTTCAGATAAAAAAGGTTTTGTTACGGAACTACTTATTAATGAATTAAAGAAAAATAAAAATCAGGAAATATTTGTGTGTGGACCAACACCAATGTTAAAGAGTGTTATTAAAGTTTGTAATGATTTTAATGTTATTGCCCAAGTTTCATTTGAAGAATATATGGCTTGTGGCTTTGGTGTTTGTATGTCATGTGTAATAAAAACAGGTGAAAAACATTTAAGAACCTGCATTGATGGACCAGTAATGAGGTCAGACATTATTTCTTTGTAGCTAGTTCTTTATCAATCTTTTGTAAAAACTGTTGCATTACACTAATTAATTCATTTAGTTCAAATATTTTTAAATTATTGTCTGAACCATTTAGTCCTTCAATTGGTTTTAAAATTTCTTTTAAATTTTCATCATCAATATTTTTTGCACCAATTGATTCAAACGAAACTGTTTGATTATTTTCTATCCTGATTAATGCTGAATGTCCAATTTCTTGAACTGGATCTAAAAAATTAAACATACCTGAAACAATAACTCTATTACCTATATGTTCTGCACTTAGATCAATCTCACGACCTGAGCTTAAAATATATTTTCTATTTGAAAAAATTGACTTACGCATAACTATAATATTTTACTACAAGTTTAGAGATCCAACCTTAAAATAGCGGGAGTTGACATTTTGATTCTTCAAATCTTTTAATTCCAATATCAAGATATTTTTTTTCTATATCTATTCCAACAAATCTCCTATTTAATATATGTGCAGCAATGCCAGTTGTAGAACTCCCACAAAAAGGATCTAAAATTAAATCTCCTTCTTTAGTACTTGCAAGAATAATTCTTTTTAATAATGCAATTGGTTTTTGCGTGGGATGTTTACCAAACTTTTTTTCTTCTTTTTTTGGCGAAGTTATTGACCAGACTGTACGCATCTGGGCATTTGTTTTTTTCAAAAGATCATCATGCCAGCTATTTTCTTTCATTGTTTTGTAATTAAAATAGTGCTTTGATTTTTTATCTTTCTTTGCCCATATTAAAGTTTCATGACTACATGTAAAATAACGACAACTTAAATTTGGTGGAGCATTTGGCTTAAACCAACAAATATCATTTAACAAGTGAAATCCAAGTAATTGTAAAAGAAAACCACATAAATAAATAGAATGATATGTACCACTTATCCAAATTGTTCCGGATGGTTTTAATACTCGTTTACATTCAGACAGCCACTTTTTATGAAATTCAAAATCATATTCAGGACCTTTACTTATATCCCAATTGCCTTTGTTTACTGATGTTCTTTGGCCCGAATGACATGTAAAACCATTGTTAGATAAAAGATAAGGTGGATCTACAAAAATACAATCAAATATATTTTCATTATAATTTTTTAAGATATCTAAGCAATCTCCACAATGTAGAAGAACTTTTTTTGAATCAAATTCAAAATAGTACATATTTACTACTCTATCAGGACTTGCGGGATTAGATTTTAAACTCAACTACTTAACGTATTTTTAACAAACAGCAAGAACGTAAAGTTGTTAACAAAACGCTAAACTTCATGAGTTTTATTAGTTCATGTGGGCTTAGTACCTCAGAGTTATTTTTTCTACAATAAGGGGTAAAAAATGAATACATTAAAAGTAACAGAAAATCACTTAAGTGATCTTGTTACATGTGACGTTTATCACGATTCACCAGTTAAAAATTTGAAAGACAATACTACAAAAAATAACCAGGATAAAATCACGACCTTTACTGATGAAGATACTTTTGATGACTTTTTCTTAGATATAAATGTACCAATTGATGATTCAGTTAAACTTTACTTAAAAGAAATTGGAAAGGTTCCTCTCTTAAAACCAATAGAAGAGTTAGAAATTTCAAAAACAATCTCACAGGGCGGAGAAGAAGCTGAAGTTGCTAAAAGAAAATTAATTCAAGCCAATTTAAGGTTGGTAGTTTCAATTGCTAAAAGATATTTAGGAAGAGGATTAAATTTTTTAGATTTAATTCAAGAAGGAAACATAGGTCTAATGAAATCTGTTGAAAAATTTGATGGCAGCCGTGGCTTTAAATTTTCTACTTATGCAACGTGGTGGATAAAACAAGCAATTACAAGAGCAATTGCTGATAAAGGAAATGCTATAAGAGTTCCAGTACATATGGTAGAAAATCTTTACAAGGTTCGTAGAATCACTGACTACTTAGCAAACCAACTAAACAGAAAACCTTCAGAAGATGAGATTGCAAAAGTAATGAAAATCTCAAAAGAAAAACTAGATGAAATTCTAAAAGCAATTAAAGAACCTGTTTCACTAGAAACACCTTTTGGAAAAGAAGAAGATACAAAGCTATCTGATTTTATTGAAGATAATTCAATTGTTCAGCCAGACACTCAGGTTTCAAATGAATTCCTAAGGCAAGACTTAAACAAAGTTTTAGAAGAATTAAATGAAAGAGAAAGACATTTAATTTGTTTACGTTTTGGACTAGAAGATGGTCAACAAAGATCTTTAGATGAAGTAAGCAAATTATTTCAGCTTCCACGCGAGAGAGTTAAGCAAATTGAATTTAAAGCTTTAAGAAAACTAAGACATCCCGTTAGAAGTACAAAGCTAAGAGATTATTTACCTGACAATAGTTAGGATGTTTTTCTAATGATATGCATTTACCATAATGTCTTTAAATATATCACCATCACTATATAACACAGTTCTAACCCCAACAATTCCTACATGATATTTTTTTCTTTTATCTAATGCCATTTCATAACTTACAAGACCATGCTCAAAAAAATGACTTATAAAATGTGCATTTTTAATTTGCTTTCTGTACTGACCACGTTCTTTTTTAGGATATAAAAGATCTGCAATAATATTTGCTTCTCTTTCAGTAATCATTTTTTTACTAACTTTATTTCCTTTAGGTCTTGCTGTTTCTGAGAAAGATCTCCCATCTTTATATATAGTGTCTATTTGCCACCCGTAAAAAGGAGCTTGGTAAACTTTTCTTCCAGAAAAATTTTTCCCTTCTTCAGAAAATTGTCTTGTAAAAAGTTCTTTGCTAAATTGTTTTTGATTTTCGTGAACCTTATTTCCAAGTTTTGCTGATACAGAAGAAGCAAAGAGACAAAGAAGCAAAGAAGCAAAGACTATATGTTTCATCCTTCTATTCTTTTTCCTTTTGCCCAAATCCCTACTGTAAAAATATATGCATAACAAGCAAAAGCAATTAACATAGCAATATGCCAGTTTGGTTCTTGTAATGAACCTGTTATTTCTGAAACTTTTGTAATTACTGGTGCAATTACAGCACCACCAATTATTGCAGTACAAAGTATTCCTGAAACTATGCCAGAATATTCTTTTTTATAAGAGTCAATAGCAAGGCCATAAATTGAAGGAAACATAATTGATATAAAAAATCCTACAATTGGAAATGCCCACAACACAATAGTTAAGCTTTTTGAAAAGACTGCAACTCCTAAAGCAAGAGCTGCACAAGAAATATAAATTTGAATTGCTTTTTTAGTTGGAATTTTATCCAAAACAAAACTTCCTAATAATCTGCCAAGAAGTAAACCAAGCCAGTAATTTGCAATTGTTGAATTTTTAATACTCTCAGCATTATTTCCTAAAATAGTTGAAATATTATGAGCATCTTCTAAAAAAAGTCCAATATTGTATGCAACTCCTACTTCAACTCCTACATAAAGAAAAATCGCTAATGTGTACATAAGCATTAATGGATCTTTTAAGAGTTCTACAAATCCAGTTTTTGAGTTTTGTAGGGGCTGGACATGTCCAGCCCTGAGTTCGGAAGGATATTTTGGAAAAGCTAAAGAAAAAAACATAACTATTGAAACAGCTGTAAATAACCAATATGCATAATTCCACTCTAGTCCTCTTGACTTTACACAAGTTACAACATGAGGAGCTACATATGATCCAACCCCAAACAAGACCATAAACAAAGTTAAGTTTCTAGAATACTTTTCAGGGTTACTAATTTCTTTAACAAGAGGATTAAGGCTAACTTGAAGAGCTGTAATTCCAACGCCACATGTAAACATACTAATCATATTTGGATAATAACCAGGCACACTAGCAAAGAGAAAAACACCAGCTGTAGTAATGAGTGCTCCTAAGAGCAAAGTAAATTTTGTCCCGTATTTATTAATTACAAAACCAAATGGAACTGATGTTAAGCCGTAGGCAATAAAAAAAACAGAAGCTAGAAAACTAGATGCTGAGCCACTTACTTGATATGTTTCTTTAATCTTAGGTACAATTGCACCTGCTACATTTGTAATTGCTCCAAAAGTAAAATATGTAAAGGCTACTGCAAAAAGTAATGGAAAATAGTTTTTCTTTGCTTGACTCATCTAACCTGTCCTAAAACTTCTTAAATATATCATGATGAGATTAATTGTAGACAGATCATATAAAATATTAAAAAGGGAATTTTAATATGAGTAAAAAAAGCAGGATTGAACGTGCACGACTACAACAACAAGCAAAATTAGCAGTAAAGCCTCTGGTAAACAAGCCTCTCCCTACTACTCCATCTGCAGTTAAAAGTGGTGAAAAGCCTGGTGGAGATGTACAAGCTGCTACTGTTGGTAAAACTGTTTGTGCTCAAGCTTCTACATCTAATTTGCGTTACCAACCACACGAATATGAAAGTCGCTTATCACAAGCTAGAAAGGAAGGAGACTATGCAGAAGGAGTTCAGCTAATCGAAGAAGCAATACGAGCTAAACTTACTTTTTTAACTGATGAAAATACAAAGCGAGACATTGAATCAATTGTAAGAGGTCTTAGAGAAAATGGAGAAGTTCTAGCTGCTGTTTTACTTGCAACTTATTGTTTTAAAAATAAAATAAATTATGAAACCAGACCAAAGCCGATTACTACAGAGTCAACAATAGTAGCTGGTCAAAAAGAATGTCCATTTGAAACAGCAGGGCTAATGTTAAGTGCTATAGAAAATGGGTTACATTTTGAAGAACCGATGATCACAACTACTGCTGTTCAAGCAAGTGATAGTAAAAAGCCAGGCAATAATATTGCTTATGGACAGCTAGTTTTAACTGCTGTTAAACATGGTGAGCTAAAAGATCCACAATTTATAGAAATTACCATTGCAAGACTTGCAAATCCCAAAAGCCGGGAAGGAAAACCCATACCATCTGATTTAAGTATAAGAGGAGAGCTGGCATATAAAATTGCAGTTGAGTACCTTGATAGAAAATTACAGATAAAAGATAAGGCTAGAATTGATAAAACAATTCATGATTTAAGAAGGATACCAGATCAAGTTCCAAATGCTGTAAGACTACTTTCAAAAGCATTAAGAAACCCAAATCTTGAGATAGATATTAAATCTGTCCATTCTACAATAGCTGCTGTAAGAGACTATAGAGATTTAGATAGGGACCTTGCAATAGTAATTCATAAACTATGTATAACTGCTTTTGAAAGATTTGATTCAAGGAATATCAAACCAAACACAATTGGAGAGCTAGATTGGGAAGTATTTGATATTTTATGCTCTCAGTATTTAATGAAGTACGGCGCCGAAGAGTTTGCAATTCAAATTGCTGTAAAAGCAGCTGAGTATGGATTTATATTGAGAGCTGGAACTCTTGGCTACATATATGATGCAACAAATGGGTTACCAATTCTTCAAACAAGGACAGATTTAAGAGGAAAAAGGGAACAACTTCTAGATTTAATAAAACATGCAAGAACTGTTCATGGTGGAAATTTTGAAAGAGAAGAAGAAGAAACTACTAATCAATCACCCGTAAGATCACAAAGGACTGACTTAAGAGGTGGGTTAGATAGATAAATAACTATATTAACTTTAAATCAACTTCTGGAATAACTTTTGTAACCCTATCTTCAAAAGCAGCATCTGCAACTGCACTTGCAACTGCAGGTGCTACATGTTTATTGAATATGTTTGGGATTATATAGCTTTCACTTAATTCATAATCTTGGACTATTGAAGCAATTGCTTTTGCTGCTGCATATTTCATTTTTTCTGTAACAGTTGTAGCATAACTATCTAGTAGTCCGCGGAAGAGCCCAGGAAAACATAAAACATTGTTTATTTGATTTGGATAATCAGAGCGACCAGTTGCCATGATCCTTACATATGGTTTTGCAAGTTCAGGTTTAATTTCAGGATCAGGATTTGACAAAGCAAAAACAATTGGATCTTTTGCCATTGATTTAATATCATCTACACTAACCAAATTGGGTCCTGACACACCTATAAATACATCAGCACCTTTTATAACATCTGAAATTGCTCCTTTTTGTCTTTCTTGATTTGTAAGTGATGCAAGTTCTTCTTTAGCAGGATTCATTTCTTTTCTTCCCATATAAATAGCACCATTTCTATCAGTAACAATAATATTTCTTACACCTGCAAAAAGTAACATCTTTGCACAAGAAACTCCTGCAGCACCAGCTCCAGTGATTGCTATCTCTAAATCTTCTAACTTTTTACCAACTACTTTTACAGCATTAAAAAGAGCAGCAGTAACAACAACTGCAGTTCCATGTTGATCATCATGAAAAACAGGAATGTCAAGTTCATTTTGTAATCTTCTTTCTATTTCAAAACATTTTGGTGCTGCAATATCTTCAAGATTTATCCCGCCAAAACCAGGAGCAATTGCTTTAACTATTTGAACAATTTCATCAGGAGTTTTTACATCAAGGCAAATAGGATAAGCATCAACATCTGCAAGCATTTTAAATAACATTGCCTTACCTTCCATAACAGGCATTCCAGCATAAGGTCCAATATTTCCAAGCCCTAAAACAGCAGAGCCATCAGTAACAACTGCAACTGAATTTTTTTTAATTGTTAGGTTATAAGCAAGCTTTTGATCCTGATGAATGGTTCTACAAACTTCAGCTACACCTGGTGTATAAACTACCGATAAGTCTCTATAATCTCTTACTTCTTTTTTTAATTTGATCTCAATTTTTCCACTGACATGGGCATTGTAAACTTCATTTTGAACATCAAGAATTTGTGTTCCTGGTAAGTCATGTAACTTTGAAATAATTTCTCTTGCTTGGATTGTATTAGAAAAAAAATGAATATCTCTAGTAACAAAATTTTGATTATTTTCAACTACTTTAATATCACCTAAATGACCTCCAGAGCCATTTATAATTGTTGCAATACCTGAAAATGATCCACTTGGTGAATTTAATCTTATACAAAAAGCTTGTGGATTAAATAAAAGTTTACCTGACATAGTCTTTTCTTCCACCACCATTTCCCTATCCTTTCTTATATCTCTTCACAACAATTATTGTAATGCAATGAAGACTACATAGATTACTTTTAATTATTAATTAACAAATGTGTTAGAATACCTACGTGATTATGAGTAGAAAAAAAATTAGTTTAAATATTTTTTTATTGTTTATTCTCTTAATTTTATGCTTTATACATACTCCTGCTTACTCTCAAGGAATACAAGAGGCAAAAGAAAGTGCTAAGAACTTTAATCCTAAACCAGCAAGTGCAAGTTTATATAACTTAGGCTTAAAAAGTTACGAACAAGGAGATCTTCAATCAGCAGTAATTTATTTTAAAAAAGCAATTGATTTAGATCCTGAGTTTGTTGATGCTTATTATAATCTCGGAGCAATTTATAAAAAACAAAAAAATCTACCTCTTGCAATTTTTTTCTTCCAAAAAGCAGTTGAATTAAATTCAAAAGATGCTGAAGCAACTTACGAACTTGCCAGTTGTTACTATGAAAACAAAAACTTTATAAAAGCAAAGGAATATTTCTCTCTGCTGCCTAAAGATTTCCCTAAGTATGGAGAAGTAATGAACAAGCTAGGAATAATAAATCAAACACTAGTACAACAAAATAATAGTAGTACTGCTGAAAGCCAAGCTCAGCTTTTAGTTAACACTCTTACTAAGCCATCACAAGAAGATTTTAAAGATCCAGTTAAGACAGTTACTAGTAATCTTAATGGTGGACCAACAGGTATAGCAAAAGACAGCAAGAATAATTTATACGTTGCTAACTTTACAAAAGATCGTATTGAAAGAATAAATGCTAATGGTACAAGAGAAATATTTATTGAAAAACTTGGAATAAAAGGTCCTGTAGGTATTGCAATAGATCAAAGCGATAATATTTATGTTGCTAATTATACTGGTAATTCAATTTTAAAAATTACTCAAAACAAAGAAGTAACAGTTTTAGCTGACAATATTATCAAGCCATATTACCTTTTTTACGATACTGAATCTAATAAACTTTTTGCAACATTACAAGGAAATGATTCACTGGTGGAGCTAGAACCCACCAAAATATCCAAGCAGCCAATAACATCCAGATAGAAATTGTAAAATGAAACAATTTACAGTTACTCCCTTAAAAAATCCAATTAAGTCAACCATCTCAGTTCCAGCTGACAAATCAATATCCCACAGAGCAATTATTATTGGAGGAGTTGCAAATGGAAGAACAGAAATTAAAAATTTATTAACAAGCAGAGACTGTTTAAATACTTTAAAAATAATGCAGCAGCTTGGTATTGAAATTAACACTTATAACAATTATGAATCTATAACTATTTATGGTAAGGGAAGAAACTCATTTTCAGAACCTAAAAACATTTTAAACTGTGGAAACTCAGGTACAACTATCAGACTACTTAGTGGATTATTAAGTACACAAAATTTCTTATCTATTCTTACAGGTGATGATTCACTTTTAAGTCGTCCAATGGGCAGAGTCATTGAGCCACTTACTCTTATGGGTGCAAAAATTGCAGCTAGAGAACATAATACTAAAGCTCCTATTGTAATTTTGCCAGGAATGTTACATGGAATTACTTATGAAATGCTAGTTAGTAGTGCACAAGTAAAATCTGCAATTATGCTAGCAGCACTATACGCTAAAGGTGAAACAAGAATAATTGAAAAAGAAAAAACAAGGGATCATACTGAAAGGATGTTAAATGTTTTTGGTGCAACAATCAAGCATGAAAAAAATGAAATTGTAGTTGGGTCTGAACAAGACTTAAAAGCTCAAGACCTTTCTATTCCAGGTGATATATCTTCAGCTGCATTTTTTATAACAGCATGTAGCATAATCCAAAGCTCTGAAATGCTTTTACAAAGAGTATTAGTAAATCCTACAAGGACAGGCATATTAAATGTACTCAAGAAGATGGGAACAAAAATTGAAATTACAAACAAAAAAGATTCTTCAGGTGAACCAGTTGCTGATTTATTTGTAACATCTAACAATCTTAATGCAGTTGAAGTCAAAGGGAGTACAATTATAACTCTAATAGACGAAATCCCAATTTTGTGCATTGCAATGGCTCAAGCAAGCGGAAAGTCAATTATTAAAGATGCAAAAGAACTACGTTACAAAGAATCAGACAGAATAAGTGTTATGGTACAAGTTTTAAGAAAACTTGGCGTAGAAGTAAACGAGCTTGAGGATGGTTTAGAAATTAATGGTTTAAATGGAGAGCCTTTTCAAGTAAACCAAAATATTGAATGGCCAAAACATTCAGATCACAGAGTAGCCATGTCAATTGCAATAGCAGCCTTAAAAGCAAATGAACCAATTACAATTCCTGGCTCTGAGTGGATAAGCACATCATTTCCAGATTTTGAAAAATTAATAAATCAATTACAAATGGCTGTGGTATAAAGGATTATTGTTTCTATCGAATTCCCATCTTGAAGGATTATTAACAATATATTCACGTACTGCATTCAAATGGTTTTCATTACGAATGATTGATTCATAAAATCGTGGTTGCCATTGGAAATATATTTTGTTTTGATTTTTATTTATTTCATATTTGCAACGTCCTTTATACCATCGGATTATTGTTGATAATGATTTTGACAACATTGGGTTGTATTTGTGGGTAATTCCACCCGTACCCGTAGAGACGCGATTAATCGCGTCTCTACAACCATCATCACAACCATCATTGGTTATTTGTATGATTCCATGCACATGGTTTGGCATTACAATAAATTCGTCCGAATCAACATTTTTAAAATGTTTTGGAATTTCACACCAACATTGTTTCACAATATCCCCGATTTTTGATAATTTTATTTTTCCATTAACAATTTCACCCAAAACACATTCTCTATCTTTCACACAAATGGTTACAAAATATGCCCCATCAGATGAATAATCCCAATGCTCCAATCGAATAGATTTTATTCTATATTTGTTCTGAAATAAATCATTGCCCATTTCAATTATTATGCATAATTGAAATGAAATTTGATGTAACCAAAGGTTACATTGGTAACAAATATTTTAAAAATATTAAAGCCTGTCCCTCATAAATTCTTTATAAACTGCTCCGGGATCTATATCCATCAAAGTATCAGCTAATGTAACGCCACAAGGCGTACCACGTAGTTTACCTAAGCAAGAAATTAATTCACTATGAATTAAAGGATTTTCTGTTTGTTGATATTTTGTTTTAAGAAGTAAGATTTCTTCTGCACGTGCTTCTGGTTCTTTAGAATCATCCTGAATTAAAATTATTGAAGTCTCAATACCCTCATAATCACTTTCAAGTCTCTTTTTTATTTTCTCTTCTATAATATGAATAGAATTATTTAATTTAAAAGAAAGTCCTGAATCAAAGACATGTTTTTTAATATCTTTCATTAACCCTAACAATTTTCTAAATTCATTAACGTCTTGATCAGTTTGAATGCTTACTCTGTCTAATGACGAAAGAATTATTTTGGAAATATTTAAAGAGATATTTTTATCTCTTGTCTTCGTTAACAAATCATATAAATCTTGAAAAATCTTATTTCTTTGTGCTCCTTCACTAACTCTATTTTCTCCATATAATTCTTGAATCAAGTTGTGTGCATATTCTTCTTTTTCCTCTTCGTTTAGAGGTAGTGAAGGTTGTGAACTTGTTTGTCTTAATTGTTTATTTTCAACAAGAAGCGCACCATCTTTCTTAAAGCCAAATGCAATAATACCTCCTCCAACAAGCCCGCTACTAAGTAAAATCCACTTTAAAGATTTTTTAATATAACCAAATATAGAATCAGAATCTGCTCCAAAATCTTTTAAGAACCAAAAAGCCCCGCCTCCAGCTAATGCAGCTGCAACACCACTAGCAATTTTGACACCATTTAATATTTTTTCGTCTGAGCTTGATTTTTTAGCAGCTGATTTTAACTGTCTTGTGGCTTGGCTTCGTTGGCTTTGTTGGCTTCGTTGATTAATATTTCTTTGAATTGTTAAAGGCATAAATAAAACAAATAGGTTGCTAAAATAACTATACTTTGAATCTAACCTAATAAAGTTAAGAGCCAAAGGTAAAAATATAAAGAAAAGATAAATATTTATCTTAATTAAAACTTGAACCTTGTTTTGTACCTCTTTTTATCAATTCTCTTTCAATCATTCTTAAAATTTGTTGTTTATTTCTTCTGCCATCATCTTGCTCTGCCCATTTTGGTGCAACTAATTCACCTGGTCTTGCTTCTGCAAAAAGCCTGTGAATAACTACATTTGGTGAAAGCATTTCAAGAAAATCACACACTAAAGAAATGTATTCATCAAGTTCTAATGTTTTAAACAAACCTTTCTTGTACTGCATTGCCATTTTTGTTTTTTCAAGCACTAACAGTTGATGAATTTTTATTGCATCAATTTGTGATGCTGCAAGTTTTTTCATGGTTTTATAAAACATTTCTTTAGTTTCACCAGGCAGTCCAAGCATTGCATGAGCACAAACAATTAATTTTCTTTTTTTAGCTCTTTCTAAAGCACAAAAAAAATCATCACTTGTATGTGCTCTATTTATAAAATCAAGTGTTTCATCATATATGGTTTGTAAACCAATATCTAACCAGACTTCAACTCTTGATGTATATGTCTCAATTAAGTCCAGTACTTCATCAGATAAACAATCAGGCCTAGTCCCTATTGCAAGAACTACAACATCCTTATGTGAGATTGCTTCATCATAAATTTTTTTTAATTTATCTGTTGATGCATAAGTATTTGTAAATGACTGAAGATATGAAATAAATTTTTTTGCGCCAAAACGTTCTGAAAAAAGTTTTACGCCGTCTTCTAATTGCTTTGATATCGGATCATTTATACTAAATGCACCTGCACTTGTCCCATCTCGTGTACAAAAAGTACAACCACCATAAGCTTTTGTACCATCTCTATTAGGACAGCTTAAATTAGCTTCTAAAGTTATGCGCTGGACTTTTATACCAAAACGCTTTTGTAGATATGAGCTTAGACTGTAATATACAGAATTATTGTCTTGCACAATATTTATTGTATAAGATGTAGAATAATTTAAATCATGGTCAAATACAAAGACTATTACGAAATTTTAGGAGTCACAAGAAGTGCAACGGAAAAAGAAATTAAAGCAGCTTTTCGACGACTAGCACGTAAATATCATCCAGATGCAAACAAAAATAATAAAGTAGCAGAAGAAAAGTTTAAAGAAATTAATGAGGCTTATGAAGTACTTGGAGATTCTGATAAAAGAAGAAGATATGATACTTTAGGAAGTAGCTTTAGAGCTGGAAGTGATTTTACTCCTCCACCTGGATTTGACTTTAATTTTGATTTTAACCAAGAATTTACTAAAACAACATATGAATCTCCTTTTAGCGACTTTTTTGAAATGTTGTTTGGCGAAGCATTAAAAGGCAGAACTTCACCTTTTGAAGACATTTATTCAGAAAGACATTCACGAACTCAAGGAAGACGTAGAGGAGAAGATCATTATTTAAATCTTGAACTATCTGTTGAAGAAGCATTTAAAGGAACTTCAAGAAAAATAGATATTAGTATTCCTGGCAGAGACATGAAAAGACTTGAAGTTAAAATACCACCAAATGTTAGAGAAGGTTCAAAAATTAGAATGGCTGGACAAGGACTGTTAGGAAAAAATGGAGGAGAGGCAGGGGATTTATATTTAGTAGTAAAAGTAAAACCTCATCCGTTTTTTAAAATAAATGGAGATGATATTCATTCAGAAATTTTTATTTCACCAAGTGATGCAGTACTTGGAACAGAAATAGAAATTCCAACACTAGATGGCCCAGTAAAAATAGTTATTCCACAAGGGACACAAAATGATAAAGTTTTAAGATTACGAGGGAAAGGATTACCTCACCAGAAAAGAGAAGGCAGAGGAGAGCATTTTGTAAAAGTAAAAATAAATGTTCCAATAATAATTGCAGATGAAGAAAGAAAACTTTATCAAGAATTAGCAAAGCTGCAAAAGAAAAGAAAATAACAAATCAAATTCTAAGTCGACTAATTATATCGGGAATATAGGGTTATACCCATAGACAATTCCACGTTGATAAGTTAACATAATCCAATATTTAGTATATATCCGATGAAATAAGTCAGAATAATGCCAGTAATCCTAAAGACAACATCACCCATAGCAGAGAAAGAAGTACCACCAGTATCCCCTCGGCCACGAGAACCTTCTTCTTCAGCAAAAGATAAATACAAAGAAGTAGAAAAAACTTTTAAGCCAATTGCAGGTACTGCTATTGGAGTAGGTGCTCTTGGGCTACTTTTAGGCTCATTAAAATATGGAGCAACATTTCCAGCAAAAGCACTGAAAGTAGTTGGTGATGCCTTTGGGTCAATAGGAGCAATTGCTTCGCCATTTTTTTTAGTTGGAAATGAAATTATAAATTTCTATTCAAGAAGAAACGGAAATGGTGAAAGAGCAGAAATAAAAAAAATATTTGATACAGCAAGAGAAGGTTTTTATAGAGCTTGCAGTGCTGGATTTACTCCTTTTGTTATAGAGCCATTTATAAATCCTGAAAAGTTTGGAGCTACAGGTTTTCACAAAGCTGCAACTATTTTCAATATTCCTGCTTTGTTTTTTACTACAGTTACATGGGCAGGTGGTAATTTACAAGCATTGCTTGCATGGGTATTAAAAACAAAAGAGCAAACTAACATTTGGCTTTCTAATAAATCTGATGAATCACTAATTGAGGAATCAAATAAAAAAATTGAAGGTTATGAGGAACTTTATCAAAGTTTTAAACGAATGACAATTATTGGTAGTATTGCAAATCCTGTAATGCAAGGACTAAGACAGTTAGCAGATACATGTGCGTTATTTACTGGAAAAATATCACCAGGTGATTTCTTTAGAAGACCATTTCTTGGATTAAGCAGGCTTGTAAGCTTTTTTGTAGCAGCACCTGAATACTATGCAAAAGGAGTTGATTCAGTAGTGCGTGTAGTAAAAGAAAGAGAGAATTTAAAAAAAGGGCTTCCAGGTTTTCTTAGAAACCCATTAGATAATTTTGGGAATTGGTTTGAAAATAAAATTACAAATGAGAATAATGGACTAAAATCAATTAGACATTATGCTGAAATTATTTTTCATACTCTCAGCCCACTTTCAATGTTTTCACTTTTTACACCACTATTAGATGAACCACACTTAGAAGAAGAAGCACAAAATAAAGGTGGAGCTAGTGCTCTTATTGATAAGGTCTTAGGAAGAACAGGAAGCATATTCCTTTCTGTATTTAATGGGCTATATGTTTTCTTTAGCAGAGCTCCACAATCTTTTATTCAAATTGCATATTTTGGAAAGAAACTAATTGGAAAAATTTCTGGCAAAGAAACTACAACAGAAGATTTAAACAACCTTAGAGAAAGAATATGTAACTCACTAGTTGTAAAGGGTTTATCTGATTTTGCAGAAAATAGTATTAAAAAACTTGTATCTGATTTTTATAAGGTAGAACATGATCATGGTTATTTAACTTATGAACAAATACAAACAAACTATGCATTTGAGCAAGCAAAAGATACTAAGATTTATGAAGAACTATGTGAGCTTGTTAAAGAATTTAAAGCTGGAAAAACTGAATTAAATAACAAAATTAATGAACAAATTGAAAAGATTATTCAAGAAATTTGTTTACCTTTTGTTGGAAAAGATGCCTTACAAGGTAAGCATGAACTTACTAGTATTGAAGAGAATGACATAAAAGAAAGACTAACTAAAAAAATTAAACAAAAAATCGGATTAGCTAAAGAAGTTGAAAGAGAAGAATTACAAGTTATTGGTGCTGAATTCCTTGCTACATATGTGTTAAAACTTTTTGATTTAAGATCAAGATTTAAAGCAATTGATTACAGATCAAGCCATCACAATATGACTACAGCTTATGACAATGATGAGATTAGGATTTCATTTGAGTACGAGCTTTTACCAGTTCTTGGTAAATGCATATATGGTTTAAAGAATACAGTTAATAGGTTACAAGGTATAAGTGTTAACTAACTAACTCCTAAAGCACTAATTACTTTTTCAAAATGTTCAATTGGATAAGCTCCTAGAATTTTTACACCATTTAAAGTAAAACCAGGAGTGCCATTAAAACCTATAGCACTTGCTTGGGTTGTATCTGCATTAATTTGATCTTCAATTTCCTTGCTCTTTCTATCTGTATTAAACTTATCAATATTTAATCCAAGATCTTTTGCAAGCTGGAGATATAACGGTTCACCTAATTTGTCTTGATTTTCAAAAAGCTTATCATGATACTCATAATACTTCCCTTGTCTCCCGGCTGCTAGTGCAGCTTTTGCTGCTGGCATTGCTTCAGGATGAAATGGTAAAGGAAGATTTTTATAAACATACATTATTTTGTTTCCATATTTTTGAATTAAAGCATGAGTAGTATCTGCACCACGTTTTGAGAAAGGACATTGAAAATCACTAAATACAATTAACTGAATCTTTGCATCCCTTCTACCAAGAATAGGTGTATTTCCAATATCTACACTTGTCTTATCCTCTAACTGTTGCTTAAAAAGTTCTTCTTCACTGGGCTGGGCAGGTGATGGCGGAGTAACTTCAGTTGGTAAATTACCAAGGGCAGTTTTAAATCCTTCTGGATTTTTCTTTACAACTTCTAAAACTGACTTTTCAAAACTTTTTTGCAGCTCTTTACCTAAAACATTTAGTACAACAACTGCAATTAATGCACCAATAATTATCTTTTTTGTATCTGTTTTTATTTCCATAATTTTTCCTTAAGTTGAATTTTACTTGATTTTATTTAAATGACTATTAATTTAAAAAAAGGTTGCTGTTTATGAGTAAAGACTTATCTTTTCAATCTTTAAAATTAAATCATTTAAACCTTGTCTTGTTTTACAAGAAATAAAAACTGGTGAATATTCACTATAAGATCTAATAATCTCTTTTTTATCAACATTGTGATTTAAATCTACCTTGTTAAAAACATATATTTTAGGTTTATCAGATACTTTCAAATCAAATAATATACTTTCTACTACTTTAATTTTATTTTCATACAACGGATCACTAGTATCAATTATATGCAATAAGAGATCTGCGTCAATAATTTCACTGAGTGTAGATCTAAATGCATCAATTAAATCAGGTGGCAGGTCTTGGATAAAACCAATTGTATCTGATAGTAGTACAATCTTTTCTGTATTTTGTAAGTATAATCTTCCAACAGTTGTTTCTAAAGTAGCAAATAATTCATCTGCTACATAAACACCTTTTTTTGTAAGAGAATTTAATAGTGTACTTTTACCTGCATTTGTATAACCTACAAGAGAAATAGTTTTTAAATCCTTACTTCTTCTTTGTCTTCTATGATTCAACTGAACTAAATCATGATGTTTAAGTTTTTCTTTAATTTTTTGTTCTCTTTTTTTTAAGTGGCGTTTCATTATCTGGATATTTGTTTCGCCAATACCTCGTGTACCAATACCACCTGCTTGTCTTGTAAGTTCTAAACCTAGACCATAAATCCTTGGACCCATGTGTCTTATTGCAGCAAGTTCTATTTGTAGTTTTGCCTCTACACTTCTTGCATGCTTATCAAATATTTTTAAAACTAAATCAATCCTGTCCCATACTTCAATATTTTCTCTCTTACATATTTCTCCAAGGTTATAAACCTGGGATGGCTTAAGTAAATTATTTACTATTAAAAGGTTTGCTTTGTCATTTTTATCTTGTGTTTTGTTATAAGTCAATATTTCTTGAACCTTTCCAGAGCCTATATAGGTTCTGTAATCAGGCATGGATTTTTTTTGAATAATTTTTACAACAGCAATACCACCAAAAGTTTTTACAAGATTTTCAAGCTCACCAAGACGTTCAAAGCCTTCTTCCTTTGTTATTTCAGGAGATATAACATCAACCAATATTGCCTTTTGAGTCACGAATAAACAAATTTTATATCTTGTTGGATATCTGGATGTAATGACTTATGCACAGGACAAGTATGAGCAGATCTTTCTAGTTTTTCTTTTTGCTCACTTGTAATTCCTTTTGGCAAATAAATTTCTAAAATAATTTTTCCAATTCTTCTTGGATTTTCAGTCATATGTTTTTTGGCTCGAAAAGAAAGGCCTTCAAGGTTTATTCCCTCTCTTTTTGCAATAATACCCATAATAGTCAACATGCAGGACCCAAGAGATGCTACAACAAGATCTGTTGGTGAAAACCGAGCACCTTTACCTTGATTATCAATTGGAGCATCAGTTTCAATAACAGATTCTGACGGACCATGAACAAGCTTTACCCTTAAATCACCTTCGTATTGTCCTTTGATTTCTACCGACATAAGAAAATTATAACGCAAATTGACAATTAATAATTGGTAATTGATAATTAAAGATTACAATTATGAAATCATTCAAAGCAGCTTGGATCCAAGGTAAATCACAAGGCAATCTTAATAAGAATTTAAAATATTATTCAGAGAAAATACAAGATGCGTGCAAGAGCAAAACAAAACTTATTGTTTTGCCAGAGCTTTTTTTATGGGACTATTTCCCAATTACAGAAGATAAAAAACACTTTAATAGTGCTCTTGAAATTAAGTCTGACATTATTAAACACTTTCAGCTATTAGCAAAAGAATTAAAAATAGTTTTAATACTTCCAATATTTGAAAAAAGAAGAGAAGGAATTTATCACAATAGTTGTTTAATACTTGAAAACAATGGAGAGATTATTGGTCACTACAGGAAAATGCATATTCCAGATGATCCAGGATTTTATGAAAAATATTATTTTACTCCTGGAGATCGTGGTTTTCTTGTAACTAAGACATCTGTTGGAAATATTGGTGTGCTTATTTGTTGGGATCAATGGTTTCCAGAAGCAGCTAGGATTGCAGCATTAAAAGGTGCTGAAATTTTAATCTATCCAACTGCAATTGGTTGGGATAACGATGAATCCTGTAAGGGCTTGTCGCGACAAGCCCTTAACAAGTCTCAGGTAGATGCTTGGACTACGATTATGCGATCACATGCAATTGCAAATGGAATTTATGTAATGGCAGTAAATAGAGTAGGCAAAGAAGGACATTTAAATTTTTGGGGACATTCTTTTCTTTCAAATCCATATGGTTCAATTGTCCATCAAGACAAAACCACAGAAGCAATATCAGAAGTAGAAATTAGTTTTAATAAATTAAAAAAATGTAGACAAACATGGCCTTTTTTTAGAGACAGAAGAATTGACAGTTACCAAGGTTTGTTAAAATATTCGGATGCTGATTAATGAATAAAAGAGGACATTATCTAGCTGAATGGGAAAAGCAGCATACTACATGGCTTTCATGGCCACATAATGAAAAAGAGTGGAAAAAAAAAAGAATAGGAAAGATACAAGAGTTTTATAAAGAGCTAATTAAAATTATTCTTGATTTTCAAAATGTAAATTTAATTTTTCCGAACATAGAATTATTAAACGATTTTGAGGTACGGGCGTATTGCAATACGCCCCAACATAAATTAAAAAAAATAATTATTCCAAATAACGATGTCTGGATTCGAGATTATGGACCATTTTTCATGGCACAGAAAATTTTGGATTTTGAATTTAATTCTTGGGGAGGTAAATTCCCTCCATGGGATCTTGACAATAATGTCCCAAAAGAAATTGCAACTTATCTTGGGTGTGAAATTGAATCTTATCCATTCATATTAGAAGGAGGAGCTGTAGAATTCTCTGGCGATGGGGTTTTATTAACTACTGAAGAGTGTGTTTTAAACAAAAATAGAAATAAAAATTTAACAAAAGAACAAGTTGCGCAAATTATAAAACCTGCATTTAACATAGAAGAAATAATTTGGTTAAAACATGGGCTTGCAAATGATCATACTGATGGACATATAGATAACGTTGCAAGGTTTATAAATAAAAAAACTATGTTAGTGTGCAACACAAACAACAAAAAAAATAAAAACTATGACAGGCTAAGACCAAGTATTGAATACTTACAAAAATGGCAACATCCTAAGAAAGAATATAAACTTAAAATAATTGAAATACCTTTACCAGGTAATAATGATGAGCTTCCAAGCTCTTATGCAAACTTTATTTTTGTAAACGGCGGAGTAATAATTCCTACTTTTAATTGTAAATCTGACAGTCTTGCTTTAGAAATTTTTAAAAAAATATTCCCGGATAGAAAAATTGTTGGAATTGATTGCTCACTCTTAATTCAAGAAGGCGGTGGGTTGCACTGTATAACGAAATAAGAGGCAACAGTCAAATGCTGTTCTTTGCTAGTTTTGCACTTTCAAACGCAATCACATCTCTTAAAATATCATCTAAGTTGTAAACAGGGTGGTAATTTATTGTCTTTTTTAGTTTAATAAGATCTGGAATCCGGCAAAGCACGTCTTCAAAATTTTCTCCATATACCTTGTTATAAGGAATGAATTTGATGTCAGAGGTACTATTAGAAACTAATTTAATTTGTTTTGCGAGATCTAGAATGGTTATTTTCTTATCACTTCCAACATTAAATATCTCCCCTATTGCTTTTGTAGTGTTCATTAAATTAATTAAACATGAAGCTGTATCCGACACATGGCTAAAACACCGGATTTGATTTCCGTCTCCATGGACAGTTAATGGTTCATTATTTAATGCCTGACGAACAAAAGTTGGGATTACCATTCCATACTTGCTTGTCTGACGAGGTCCAACAGTATTAAATATACGAGCTATTACAACTGGAGTTCCTTTTTCCTTATAGTAAGCTAAAGCTAAGAATTCATCTATTAACTTAGAACATGAATAACTCCATCGTGGAATTGTCGGAGGTCCAATAATTAAATTATCAGTTTCTTTAAGTGCTTCTAACTCTCCTTTTCCATAAACTTCTGATGACGATGCTATTAAAATTTGCTTATTCTTTTTACTAACTTGCTCAAGAAGAAACTCTGTACCAGTGATATTAGTTACAATCACGTCTATTGGATTATTTACGACTAATCTGACTCCAACTACTGCTGCTAAATGATAAATCAATTCACATTCATCCACTAACTCCTCTAATAATTTCTGGTCTCTTATTGAGCCATTAATAAAATGAAATTTCGGACTAGAAATTAAATGTTTGATATTTTCAAAACTACCAGTAGAAAGATTATCTAAAACATAGCTCTCTTCTTTTAGCTTAATTAATGACTCAGCCAGATGAGATCCTATAAAGCCAGCACCACCAGTAATTAAAATCTTCATTAATATCTATAATAAATGAAACATTTCTTGATTGTAAATAGAAGCGTTATTAAAAGAAAGGCATATTTAAATCCTATTGAAACATATGTTAGAGTAAAACAAAAATGTTTAATGAACTAAAAAATAAGATAACAAGTAAAACTGCCAAGATTGTAGTTGTAGGAATGGGTTATGTAGGTACTGCAGTAACAGAAGCACTTCTGGATTCTAACTTAGATGTCGTTTGTTACGATATAGACACAAAAACTATTAAAGAACTTCAATCAATATCTTCTTTTAAAAAGATAGTTACACTAGATATAAATGAAATAAAAAACCGTGACATCTATATAATTTGTTTGCCAACCCCTTTAAAAGAATATGTTCATCCTGATTTCTCATCTATTGAAATTGCAATAGATGCTTTAACAAATAATGTTTTTAAAGAAGGGCAACTTTTACTAATAGAAAGTACCTTGCAACCAGGAATTACAAGAAAACTAATAATGCCAAAGATATTGCACAAGAAAAAAAATCTTGTAGCAGGAGCAAATTTTTTTATTGGTTACTCTCCAGAAAGGATCGACCCTGCAAGTAAACAATACTCCAGTGTCAAAAGCATACCTAAGTTAGTATCTGGCATAACTGAAAATTGTTTGTCATTAACAGAACTCTTCTACAGCCAATTTATTGTAAAAGTTATAAGGACAAAATCACCTGAAATTGCTGAGTTTGCAAAACTATACGAAAACACTTTTAGGGCAGTAAACATAGCATTTGTAAATGAAATGGCAAGAACAGCAAACAGACTCAATATGAATATTTTGGATGTCTTAGCTGCTGCATATACCAAGCCCTTTGGTATCATGCCGTTTTGGCCTACTGTTGGAACTGGAGGACATTGCATACCAGTAGATCTTTTATATATGGACTCATGGGCTAGGACAAATGATTGCTATCTTCAATTTGTTGAACTATCACATCGTATAAACCAAGGCATGCCATACTATGTTTTACAAAGGATAACTCAAGTTTTAAATGAAAAACTTAAGCCGCTAAAAGGAAGTAGAATATTATTAATTGGAATAACATACAAACCAAACGTAGCAGATATAAGAACTTCTGCTTCACTAAAATTAGCTGAGCTGTTAGCCGAAGCTGGTGTAAAACTAACTATCTATGATCCATTTGCTAAAAATATTAATGTCAAATTGGAAAGAGCACTTACTAAAGAATTACTTAGTAGTGCAGATCTTACAGTCTTTTCTGTAGCCCATGATTGTTTAGATATTGATTTGATATACAACAACTCTAATCTTATTTTATATTGTGCTGGAAAACCAGTATTCCCATACAACAAAAAGATTTATTACTTATAAAAGACTGGGAAGTTCTTTAATAACACCCAGAAAAAATTCTTTATCTTTCTTATGAGTTAATAACTCTGCAACTTTTTTTTTCTCCACCCAAATAGCTTCTGGATTTGTTGGATCTTTTGGTTTTAAATTTTCTTCCTCTGTTTTAAATAAAAACATAGAGATATTTTTTAATTCTGATTTATCTTCTTCACTACTATTTAATCCAATTTTATATCTCTCATAGAAACCTAATTCTTTAACAAACTGTAATTTTCTAATGCCTGTTTCTTCATAAATCTCTCTAATTGCTGCTTCAAGTTTAGTTTCTCCTTCGTCAATATGCCCCTTTGGCAATGACCAGGAATTTCCATTTTGATTTGCAATAAGTACCTGACCTTTCTTATTTAAAACTAAACCACCAGCAGTAAATGTTTTTCTCATTTTCTCTATTGTAATATAATAAAACTTCAAGGCTTATAATATATTGTTAAAATTTCTCCACCTTGTCTTTTTATTTCATGCACTATTTTGTAATTCTCTTTCCAGAATGATGAGTAATGACCGCGCTGTATAGAATCAAACGGTATTATTACAATATAAGAATCATGCGGAAAAATGTATTTAATCCTTTGAGGGAAAAAATTTCTTATCAGTAAGTCTTTTCTTGAAATTAAATCTTCTATAAGATAGGTTCTACTAGAAATGCGATTAATAAAAAAAATGTTTGAGTTCTTTTTTGCATTTTTGTCCAGCCACTTTCCTGCTTTCCGATATGAATTAAACCAGTAATCATTGGCATTAGGTATGTGTTTTTCCTGAGCACCTTTCAGACCACGAGCTAAAGAATTGAAATAAGTAGTTTGATAAGGATGTGTAGAAATAATACTACTAAGATTTAAACTAAAAACTAATACAGGGATAATCAACTTTAAAGAAGTTTCATCTAGTTTAAACTCTCTTACTAACAAACTTACTAGACTCTGTATTCCAATAACAGAAACAATTGAAAAAGGAACTACATAAACAAGGAAAAGCCTACTACCATTATGATAACGATATAATTGTTGAAAACAAAGTATAACTACTGGGATTAAACACCAGACTATAAGAAGGACAGATAAATCAGTTTTATGTTTAGCTACAGTTTGATAAAAACCAAAAGTAAAACACAAAAGCATAAGTAATGGTGTTCTATAAAATACTTGTACAAATGGATAGAGAGTTAATCCTGCATTAGCAGATGAATTTGATGTAATCCATCTAATATTAGAAATAAATCTTTTTATAAAAAGGATTTTATTCTCAATACCCCAGCCCCAGTATGTCGGATTATATAAAAGAGCAAGTAAAGTTAAAATTATTAGGAACCCAATTAAAAAATGAAAGTGATTTTTTTTTAATGAACAATTTTTGTCAACGAATCTTTTCCCTCCTAGTTTTATCCACAAAAATAAAATCACTATAAGTAAAAGAGCATATAGTTTTATACATAGCGCAAGTCCAAAAAAAACAAAAAATAAATATAAGTATTTAAGCTTTTTTGAAAAAATCCACTCAGCATATGAAATTATTGCAAGTGTAAAAAAAACAACAAGCGGTGGATCTTTTAAATTGTTAAATATATGTCCAAAATATTCAGGGTAAGTAACTAAAATAGCAATTACAGCTAAGGCAAATCCAGAACTAAAATATTTCTTTAAAAAATAAAAAAGAGGAATAAAAAATAAAGCTGTTATTAGAGGTAAAACTATATGCCTTGCAGCTATTGGATTAAGAAAATGGAGCTTGTTAGATAGTAACCTCCTTGATGCATCAGCAAGCATAAAAATAAATGCTCCATGTGTTTGGTTTAACACTTTAGAAGATTCAATATCACCTGTAAGAAGATATGTAAGATTAGCTTCTCCTTCAAAATAGTTTTTTGGATTATCAATTGGAACTCCAAAATCATCAACTATCAAAAAGCTAGTTATAAGGAATAAAACAAGAAATAAATAAAACAAATAATCAATCTTAAACCTCATGGTAAATTTAAATCTTCATGTCTTCTCAACAGCGACTTAAAGCATTAAACATCTTATTCATACTAATCCTCTTTTATACATATTTTTATGGAATTGGTGAGTATGGTTTACTTACTAAAGATGAACCAAGATATGCTGGTTCAGCACTTGAAATGATCGAAAACAACAACTATATTGTTCCAAAATTTAATTTCCAAGACAGATTTGATAAACCGCCTCTTTTTTACTGGATGATTGTAGCTTCATATAAAGCTCTTGGTGTTAGTGATTTTTCAAGCAGAGTACCATCAGCTCTTTGTGCAATATTACTTATATTGTTTACATGGTACATAGCAAAAAAGATTTTAGGGAGCACTAGCGGATTTTTATCAGCAGTTATATTAGCTACATCAGCAGAATATGTTTTTCTTGGTCGCCGGGCAGCTACTGACATGGCTTTATGTTTCTTTTTTTCAAGTTCAATGTATTCTCTATATTTAAGTTATTTTGTTAAAGACTGGAAACAAAAAATAATTTATGCAATGATGTCTGGTTTATTTTTAGGTCTTGCTATTCTAACAAAAGGCCCTGTAGCAATTTTACTTTTATTTTTAATCCTAACAATATTTTTAATTTCTGGAAAACAATTTGACATAAAACATTTAAGAGTTTATTTTATTATTATTTTTTTTGCACTGCTTATAAGTTTGCCATGGTATATTGTAGTTCACCATGCAACTTGTGGCGAGTTTACTAAAGTTTTTTTTCTGACACATAACTTACAAAGGTTTACATCAGTTGTTGGTGAGCACCGTGGACCTATTTGGTTTTATATCCCAGTAATTTTATTAGGTTTTATGCCATGGACATTGTTTTTTATAAAAGTTCTTTTTACTTTCTTAAAACACTTACAAAAGGAGGATTTCAACAAGCTTATTTTATTTTGTTTAATCTGGATCATAACAATTTTTCTTTTCTTTTCTTTTTCAAAAACAAAATTCGCTACTTATATCATTTTATTATTTCCACCTTTAGCTTTAATAACCGGACATTATTTAAATATAATGAGCAAAAAAAGACTTAATTTTATCGTATGCCTTGCTTTTACACTTGTAATCCCAGGAATATTAATTTTAAAAACAAGTCTTTCAACATATTACAAAACTACATATGCTGACTTAGTTAATTTTGCGAAGTTAGCTAAAAATAGTGGTGCAAAAGAAATAATATCCTTAATTGGCTATAAACCAATACTTGTCTATTATGGCAGAGTACCAGTTAACTTCAACAAGACAACAAAACAAATTAGCAAAATCAAATTATCCAAAAAAGAAAAAAAAGATGTATTCGTAATTGGTTATTTATCAGATCTTAATGGAAATAAAGAACTACTTAAAAAACTTAAAATAATTCAGATCGGTAAAAGATATTTTCTTGCTAGAATAACTTAAAAGCTTTAATGCTTTAAACATAGTTCATGGCAAGAATTCAATATCTTTTTAAGGTTTTAAAAAAATATCTAATCAAAGTAGAAAAGCAATGCCCATTTTGTAAAGGACAGG
The DNA here is from genome assembly GCA_016193285.1 of Candidatus Melainabacteria bacterium. Taxonomy (NCBI): domain Bacteria; kingdom Bacillati; phylum Candidatus Melainabacteria; species Candidatus Melainabacteria bacterium. The sequence continues at coordinate 1,596 of JACPSL010000018.1, read as the reverse complement.
AATTTGGTTTAATAGGCAGGAAGTATTTTTTATTACAACTCTTAAAGTGCAATGCTTGCGGGTTGATGTTTCGTTATCCTACAGAAGAAATATCTGAAAGTATTAAGTTCTACCAAGATGAGTATAAAGAAGGGATGACCACAAGACTCCCTGATGAATTTAAATTTCAAGAATATTTAAACACATGCTTTTTAAATACTGAAAAAGATTTTTCTGAAAAAATTAGAATTGTTAGGCTATTTAAATCAAATGGTAAGTTATTAGATTTTGGTTGTTCATGGGGATATGGAACATTACAATTACAAAAGAGTGGTTTTGATGTAACTGGATTTGAGATTTCAAAAGAGAGAGTTAATTTTGGGAAAATTAAACTAGGGTTAACAATACTTGATGATTACTCTTTGTTACATTCTATGAAGAATGGAAGTTTTGACATTATTTTTTCTAATCATGTTCTTGAACATTTGTCCAATCTATATTCTGTCTTTGAGACGTTTTATAAACTTTTAAATAAAGGTGGCTGTTTAATTATTTTTGTGCCAAACTGTTCAGGGATTGAAAAAGGTGAAGTATTCAATGCTAAGAAGTCTTATGCATTTGGAGAAAAGCATACAATGGCATTTAATGATTTATTCTTCAAGCAGAATCTTACAAGATATGGATTTGAAGTTAAATGTGCTAGCACCCCTTATAACACAAATAATTTATTTTCTAAAGTGGTAGCTAAAGACAAAGAATATAGTGAACTATTTGTTTTAGCAAAGAAAATCAATAAAAGTAAGCTCACATCAGTGTAGATCCTAATTTACTCAAAGCTCAGCACTCCTATGTCAGCACTGTGTTGGTGTCTCTTAGTTGACGCATTCAGGCTCTGTAAGATTGAGATTATCCAATTAAAGATACCAGATTTTCTGCAGAAAGCTGCTTAAGTCCTGCTTAAATTAGGTTTAACAGCCTCAGGGTATAATCTTATTAACACAAAATTAATGGAGCCAATAATGAGTATTGAAGGTAAAGGCAAATATCTAGGTAAAAAAAGGGTTGAGCTTGACCAAGAACTTAATCTTCCACCTAACACTGAATTTTTTTTTATTATAGAGGATATAAGATCGCCAAAAAAAAACGAACCTTTAGAGAATTGTTTTGCTGGTTTAGTAGATGAGAATATTGATCTTGAAAATGAGATAAGAACTATACGTAAAGAAGTACAAAAGGATTTAGAAGAAAAGATTGAAAATTGGAATACGTAGCTGACACTATTGCAATTACAAGATTTATTTCTCATCCTAACAGACTTGGGAAAAGAGCTTTAGAAATTCTAAGGGATGCTGATACAGGTAATTCTAAAATAATTCTTTCCATAATTTCTTTGGCTGAAATAATGTATCTTAGCGAGAGGGGCAGATTAAAATTTAAGCTAAAGAATGTTTTAGAAAAAGTTGATAACCATGAGCATTTCGAAACCGCCAACGGCGATCTCGGGGGCTTGCCCCCGAGGAGGATAGTTGACATGCCGAAGGCATGTTAAGCTATCCTCTTTGTGGAGACGCTGAAGAATACTCATCATGTTTTCAGGTTAATGTATCACTTTGTGTG